>JAZQXQ010000098.1:0-3557 GCA_045632965.1 Clostridia bacterium | reverse complement strand
GATCGAGCTTGCTCGAATCCCTGAGATTCTCTCTCTTTTTCATATAGCCTGCGTCAAACTTTTACGTCCACAACGCAGGTTTTCGGGATGGGTTTGGGAAGGGGCTTTTACCTTAAAAGCCGCCTTCCCAACGTCCCCCTCTCCCATCACAACAGCACAATATTATTCTCCCGGCAAATCCGGTGCGTCTCCTCATCCCAGAAGGAGGACTGCACCTCGCCGATGTGCGCCTTGCCCAGCAGCAGCATGCACATACGGCTCTGGCCCACGCCGCCGCCCATGGTGTAGGGCAGCTCGCCGTTAAGCAGCTTCTTATGGAAGGGCAGCTCGGCGCGCTCCATCTTGCCGGATTCCTCCAGCTGATGGCGGAGAGACTCAGGCGACACGCGCACGCCCATGCTGGAAAGCTCAAATGCGCAATCGAGCATTTCGTTGTAGAACATGATATCGCCGTTCATCTGCCAGTCGTCATAGTCGGGCGCGCGGCCGTCATGCGGCTTGCCGGATTTCAGCTTGCCGCCGATCTGCAGAATGCCCACGGTCTTGTGCTCCTTAAGGAACAGATTCTCGCGCTCCTTGGCCGTCTTGCCGGGATAGAGGTCCTCCAACTCCTGCGTGGTGACAAACACGATATCGCGCGAAAGCGTGACGGGCAGCTGCGGATACTTCCACTTGATAAAATCCAGCGTGCCGCACACGGCGGTGACAATGCGCTGCATGGCGTCCTTGAGGGTATCGAGCGTGCGCTCTTCCTCGGTGATCACCTTTTCCCAGTCCCACTGGTCCACATAGATGGAGTGCAGGTTGTCCAGCTCCTCATCGCGGCGGATGGCGTTCATATCGGTATACAGGCCCTCGCCCACAGGAAATTCATACTGTTTGAGCGCCTGACGCTTCCACTTGGCCAGGGAATGCACCACCTGCGCCTTGGTGCCCGTTTCGCGCACGGTAAAATCCACCGGGCGCTCCACGCCGGACAGATCGTCATTCAGGCCGCTGGCGCCCTCCACAAACAAAGGCGCAGACACGCGCTTCAAATTCAGCGCGCTGCACAGCAATTTTTCAAAAGTTTTCTTAATCAGCGAAATCGCTTCCTGCGTGTCATACAGCGACAGCGCGGGCGCATAATCCTTGGGAACAAAAACGCGGCTCATGCGACAAAGCCTCCTCATACCGTTGTATTTTATAAGTATACGCGCGATTCCCCGCCGTGTCAAATTTTCCCCTGTATTCGCTTTGTTTACAAGATAATTGCCCGGATTGGTTGCGTTTTTTGTTTCTCTCTGCTACAATAATATGTAGCACTTTTTCCCTTGCAAGACCATGGAGGTCCTGATGAATACACTGCTTGAAAGGCTTTCCGCCTGGAACAAATCCTATAACGACGTACCGCGAAAGCTTCTGCTGATTGCCGTCACGGTGCTCACCTGCTTTGTCGCGGCCAAAATATTCCCCTATTGCTGGCCGACGGTGCTGGCATTCCTGTTTGCATCGCTGATGGAGCCCGTGGCGCGCGTGCTGCGCAAGCTCTTCCGCAAGGTGAAGGCCGCGCGCTCGCTGGCCACGCTTCTTTGCATGTTCGTGCTCTTCGGCGTAATCCTCGCCGTGGTGGTCATCGTCGCCAACCGTGTGCTCACCGAGGCTATCAGCCTGATCGGCAACCTGCCCGGCATGGCCAAGACCGCGTATGACATGGTGACGGTGTGGATCACCGACCTGTATATGGAATACAGCGAGCTCCTGCCCGAAAACTTCCTTGAAATCGTCAGGAACCTGCTCAACCAGGTGTATCAGAATGTTCTGGGTCTGGCCGCCAACCTGACCGGCAAGGTCACCTGGGGCACGGTCACCACCGTTATTTCCACCGCCACCTCGCTGCCGTATGTGATCCTCACCATCGTGCTGACGATCATGTGCACCTTCTACATGAGCTATGACCGCGAGCGCATCGCCAATTATTTCAAGCGCACCTTCCCCGGCAATGTCGTCAAGCAGTTCGGCCTGATCAAAAACGGCGTGATCTTCGCCATCTTCGGCCAGATCCGCGCCCAGCTGTTCATCTCCTTTGTGCTGATGGTGGTCGTCATCCTCGGCCTGATTGTCATCGGCAAGCGCTACGCCCTGCTGATGGGCATGATCATCGGCATCGCCGACGCCCTGCCGGTGGTGGGCGCGGGCCTGATCATCAACACCTGGACGATCATCGAACTGCTGCTGGGCAATTATTCCTCGGCGTTGGGCTTGTTTGTGGTATATCTGACCAGCCTGATTACCCGCCAGACGATCGAGCCGCGCATCGTGGGCAAGCAGCTGGGGCTGTATCCCCTTGTCACCATGATGAGCATGTTCGCCGGCTTCCAGATGATCGGCGTGCTGGGCCTGATCGCCGGCCCCATCGTGGCCAATATCTGCCGCGTGGTGCTGGACGCCGACGCCGGACTTCTTGGCGGTCCCCAGCAGGATACGCCCTTCACCGCCTGGATTAGGCAGATCAAACAGAAAATTTTCAAAAAAGCCAAGGCTTCCGTGAAGAAATAACTCCCTTTCCCAAACACGAAAACGCCGCCTTGCGCGGCGTTTTTCTTTTTGAATTTTGACCGGAAATATCTGACAAAATATCGAAAAAGCGAAAGTGCAACCGCCGGTTGCTAATTTTTCAACCCAAGTTGGTAGACTTTACATCATTTTGAGGATACTATGGACACCGCGAAAGGGACGCAGGGACAGCGTAAATGCCTCATCAAAGGGATCAATGTGCCCCCCACAGTAGTCCTTTGACAGGCATCCTCCTTTTGCACTCCGCAGCGCGGACAGTCGGCGTTCGCGCTGCGGAACCATATCATCTTTTTCCCGAAAAGGAGGCCTATATATGAACCTTGGCGAAAACATCCACAACTATCGTGTATCGAGCAACATGTCGCAGACCGATCTGGCCAACGCCCTGGACGTATCGCGTCAGTCGGTATCCAAGTGGGAAAACAATTCCGCCCAGCCCGAGCTTGACAAGCTGTGCAGAATGAGCAATCTGTTTGACGTGACGCTGGACGAGCTGGTCTACGGCCGCGGCGCAACGCCCAAGGGCAATAACCACGACACCATCGGCGCACCCCGCGAGCTGATCTCCACCCGCCGCCTGTGCGGCACCTCGCTTTTGCTCTTTGGTATGGTATTTTTCCTCATGTCCGTGTTCCTGGGCGACCGGCTGCGCATGGGCGAAGTGATGGGCGAATTCCTCTCGGTCAATATCGTGCTGCTGAGCCTGTCGCTGCTGGCCACCTATAACACCACCGTGCTCTCGGGCTGCATGATCGTATACTTTATCTACAATGTGATCTGCTTTGGCTTCTTCAAGGAAATTACCCTGACCAACTATCTGTTTATGATCCTTGCCGGCGTTGTGCTGCTGGTATGGTTCATCGCATGGGGCATGCACTACAACAAAGAAGACAAGCCCGCCTCCCTCCGCTCCGCCTGATGAAGGGAGACTCATTGCGTGGAACAAGCACTTGAAATACTCCGCGGCTTTAATGTCTGGTCGGTTGCCTTCCGCATCCTGC
>JAZQXQ010000097.1:0-1551 GCA_045632965.1 Clostridia bacterium | reverse complement strand
TTGCAGTGGATCGATTATGCGCCCGAAAAGCATGATGCATTCTGCGGGGCGCTTGCCGCCGTGTATGACAAACAATTTAAAAAGCTGGATAAAAAGGTTTTGTATGAAAGTATTCTGTCGCTGACGGAAGAGTTTAAACTGAAACTGTGCATGCTGCGCGGGGATGAAAACCTGCTGGGACTGGTGGGCTTTCGCATTGTGGAGGATGAAATGGAGCTGTTCCTCTATTATGCGGCGATGCGGCCCAAGTGCACGGAAGCTGCGGTGCGAAAGGCCATCGGGCAGTATATCACAAGGGATGTGCGCAGGATCTGCCTGGCGGGCAGCTATCACACCGGCTCGCTCATCGCCGGAAAACAGCCGGAAATCCGCAGCACGCAGATGTTCAATTACAAACTGATAGAAAAATAATCACTGAGCACGGTTTTTCGGAACCGTGCCTTTTTCGCCTCGAGAAGTGTAACAAATCAGCAAAAAAGCAACTTTGATTTGACACACAATTGTAATATGAGTTAAAATACAAGGAGAATGGAGGTGAGACTGTGCGCAAAAAAATCACCGCGCTTTTCCTTCTTGTACTTTTGATGGCGCCTGCTCTTTCGCAGGCTGTGAGTATCACTATGCAGACCGAGCAGGGCGCTGAGGGGACGGTCACTTATGTGACGACCGGGGAGGAGGCGCTTGGCAGTCTCCTGCATTCCAAACTGGGCATAGACGATGCGCTGATATTGCTGCGCAGCGGTGCGGAAATCACGGCCGGCAGCGATATGCATGTGTTTGAAAAAGACGGCGTCCAGTATGCCAGCCTGCGCTTTACCCAGCAGGGGAAAATCCGCTTTGGCCGCTACGGACAGGTGACGAATACGCTGCTGATCAACATGGCTACGGGCGAGGAAGCTGCGCTTGACGACGTGTTTGCTGATGTGGATGCGCTAAAGTCTTTCCTCGATCTGTATGTGGAAGAAAAGGTGCTGCCCGCTATCAATACGTATCTGGACGCGGCGGAGCTTTTGCCGGTGCCGCTTGACAATGTGTATCTGGCGGCGGACGGCTTGACGATTCATTATCCCGCCGATCGCTTCAGTTTTTTCTCCGGCAACAGCGGAGCGATTGAAATCAAGTATTACGAGCTGGGCGAGGAATTTGCTGCGGCTGCGGCCTGCATCGGCGGGGACGCAGCTGCGCAGGATATTCTGACCACGGCGGCGCTTGGCGTGCTGCCGGGCGTGAATGACGTATGGCTTGATATGACGCTGTCGGGCGCGCTGGCGGTATTTGGCACGCTGACCGATCCTGATTACATCGCGGACGGTGAAATCTACGAGGTGGAGCGGCCCTCTCTTCGCGGCGTCAGCCTGATTGCTCCGCGCGGGGCGGAGGATGACGCGGGCGCGCAGCTTACAGGCATCCGTTCGCAGCGGCTCAGCATACAGGGCCTTCAAACGGGCGTGACGGGCCGGGAGACGTGCATCCTGATGCTGGGTGAGCCTGCGGCCAGCGTGGCGCTGGATGCCGATACGGCGGAAAGCTATCGCGTGGAGGAAGGCCGTC
>JAZQXQ010000096.1:0-3594 GCA_045632965.1 Clostridia bacterium | reverse complement strand
TTGTGATCCGCTGGAAGGGCGAAGAAAAGACGGTTTGCCCGGCAAACGAAGTGTTCATTCCCGGCCCGCATAACCTTGAAAATGCTTTGGCTGCCGCGATGATGGCGTATGCTGCGGGCGTGCCCGCGCCGGTGATCCGCCATGTGCTGCGCACCTTCAGGGGCGTGGAGCATCGCATCGAGCCCGTGCGCGATCTGGACGGCGTGAGATGGTACAACGACAGCAAGGGCACGAACGTGGATTCCACCATCAAGGCGGTGGAGACGATGACGGCGCCCACGGTGCTGATTCTGGGCGGCTCGGACAAGGGCGTATCCTTTGATGATCTGGCGGATGTGATTATCAAAAGCGGTCAGATTAAGGATGTTGTTCTGTGCGGCGCGACGGCTCCTCAGATTGAAAAATCGCTCTTGCAGGCCGGCTACACGGCAATTCACCATACCAAAGATTACGAAGAAACGGTCAAACTGTGCCGTGAGATCGCGGTGGCAGGCGGCAATGTGCTTTTGTCTCCCGCGTGCGCATCCTTTGATATGTTCAGGGATTACGAACAGCGCGGCCGAATCTTTAAGGAACTGGTCAATAATCTGAAATAATCTCCCTCGGAAAGGATGCAGGTATGACGCAGCAAGTCATCCTGCCAAAGAGAAAGCGCAGGCCGGCGGACAAAACGCTGCCTGTGATCATGACGCTGCTGATGATGATGGGCCTGGTGACGCTCTACAGCGCGACGTATTATACGGCGCAGCAGGGCGGCGACGCCTTTTCGGAAGTGAAAAAGCAGCTGTTTGGCATGGCCATCGGCGCGGTGGCCATGTTTTTTACGTCCAGAATTCCTTATTGGTTCTGGGGACGGCACAATGTGGCGCTGGCGGGCTTGGGCCTGAGCGCCATGCTTTTGATACTGGTGATCATCCCGGGCGTTGGCGTGTATATCAACGGCTCACGCCGGTGGCTGAGGCTGGGGCCTCTTTCCTTTCAGCCAAGTGAGCTGGCGAAATACTCCGTTGTGCTGTTTGTGGCGCTGGCGCTTGCGGCAAGGGGAAGACGGGTGCGGAAATTCTTTTCCGGCATTCTGCCGGTGCTGGTGGCGCCGGGGGTGATGTTTTTGCTGATTCTTGAGCAGCCCAACCTGTCAACCGCGGGCACGATTATCATCGTCAGCGTGATACTGGTGATGCTGGCGGGCGCCAAATGGCGGCACATGCTGGTGCTGGGCGCGGGCGGACTGGCGGTGGGCGCATATTATGCGTGGAGCGCACCGTACAGGCGCGAGCGGCTGCTGTCGTTCATGGATCCCTTTGCCAAAATGAATGATGAAGGGTATCAGCTGTCACAGTCGCTGATTGCCTTTGGCTCGGGTGGAGTATTCGGCATGGGGCTTGGGCAGGGCAGACAGAAATATGCTTACCTGCCGTATCCGGAGAGCGACTTTATCTTTGCCATTGTGGGCGAGGATCTGGGGCTGTTCGGGTGTCTGATCGTGATTCTTTTGTTTATTGCTTTTCTCTTTGCCGGCATGCGCATTGCGCTGACGTGCCCGGACGCCTTCGGATGTCTGCTGGCGGCAGGCATTACCTGCATGATCTGCGTACAGGCGTTTATCAATATGGGCGTAGTGGTGGGAATACTGCCGACGACGGGCCTGCCGCTGCCCTTCTTCAGCGCCGGCGGCACATCGCTTTCCATCACCATGGCGGCGGTGGGCGTTGTGCTTTCCATCAGCCGCACGTGTGATTCCCTTCCCCGAAACTGATCTTTCACGCCGTTTTCTTTGCTGCATAGCATGAAGCATGGAAAACGGAGGTGAGCGCATGGAAGGATTTTTAGTGCGCGGCGGAGAAAGAATATGGGGAGAAATGCGCGTGGATGCGGCGAAGAACGCCGTGCTGCCCATCCTGGCGGCGGCGATCCTGCCGCAGGGGGAAACGCTGATCAGAAATTGTCCCCGGATCAGCGATGTGGACAGTATGCGCGGCATCCTTGAAAAGCTGGGCTGCGGGGCGAAATGGACGGATGAGGGCTTGCTGATTGACTCAGGAACGCTGCATAGCGGCGAAATGCCTGAGCATCTGTCCAAGAAAATCCGTTCGTCTATCTTTTTGCTCGGGCCGATCCTCGGGAAATTGCGCAAGGCCACGATGGTCTATCCCGGCGGCTGCGAAATCGGGCTGAGGCCCATTGATTTACATCTTTCCGGCCTGCGAAAAATGGGCGTTATCATCCGCGAGGAAGGCGGCGTATTGCACTGCGACGGCAGCAATATGCATGCGGCAGATGTGCATCTTGACTATCCTTCGGTGGGCGCGACGGAGAATGTGATGATGTCGGCGGTGCTGCTTGACGGCGTGACGACCATCACCAATGCGGCGCGGGAGCCGGAGATAGAGGATTTGCAGCATTACATCAACGCCATGGGCGGCTGCGTGAAAGGCGCGGGCACGCATACCATTACCGTTAAGGGCGTAAAATCGCTGCACGGCGGGGAATATGAGCCCATGCCCGACCGCATTGTGACAGGCACCTATCTGTGCGCTGCGGCGATTACGGGCGGCGCGGTGACGCTGAGGAATGCAAGGGCGAAGGATCTGCGGGCGGTGATTGAAAAGCTGAGCGAAATGGGCTGCGCGCTGCATGAGGAGGAAAACCTGATCACTTTGGCGGCGCCCTGCCGACTGAAAGCTTTTCATCAGGTGCAGACGCAGCCGTATCCGGGCTTTCCCACCGATATGCAATCGCAGATGCTGGCGCTGGCGACAACGGCTAAAGGCAGCAGCGTGGTGGTGGAAAATGTGTTTGAAAACCGCTTTGCGCTGGTGAGTGATTTGACCTGCATGGGCGCGGATATCCGCGTTTCGGGCCGGGCGGCCTTTGTGCAGGGCACGGAAAAACTGCATGGCGCTGCGGTGGAGGCGCATGATCTGCGCGCCGGGGCGGCGATGGTATTGGCGGCGCTGCGCGCAGAAGGGGAAACGCTGGTGCGGGGCGTGCATTTCATTGACCGCGGATACGAAAAAATGGAAGAGAAACTAAGATCGCTGGGCGCGGACATCCGCAGGGTGACTGCTTAAAGCGCCTGGGCGCAAAGGAGATAAAATGGATCAGCAGAATGTACAGATGCAGGAAAATGCCTACGAGCCCGCGCGCCGTCCCGTGCGCAGGGGATTGTTTACCGTGATTGCGGTCATCATCATGCTGGTGGTGGCCGGCTTTGTCGTGCATAACCGGCTGTACCGCATTGAGGAAATCGAGGTGCATTCGCTGAAGAATATTCCGTTCTATGAGGTGGCGGCGCTGGCGGGCATTGACGGCAATACCAGCACGCTTTCGCTGAACGAGGAAAAGATAAAAAGCGGCATCAACAGCAATATGTATCTGGATTTTCAAGGGCTGGAAAAGGTGGGCCGCAACAAGGTGATCCTGTATGTGAAGGAGAGAACGCAGACGGCCAATGTGCTGTATAACGGACTGCAGTACATCGTCAGCGAGGACGGCATGGTGCTCAGCTGCACATCGGCCATTCAGCTGGATAACGGCTGCATGACGGTATCGGGGCTCAATATCCGCGATATCCGCGTGGGCTCCCAAATAATC
>JAZQXQ010000095.1:0-1617 GCA_045632965.1 Clostridia bacterium | reverse complement strand
AGCTGTTGGTTGCCAAGGGCGCTCTGTCCGGCACCGCGCGTGAGTTCGTCGCCATGGCGCATGAAGCGCCTGTGCCGGTGCAGATCGTGGAGCGCATCCGTCTTGACGAAATCGCCAAGAACCATCAGGGCATGATTGCTTTTGCTTCTGCCTATCAGTATGCTGATGTGGATGATATGCTGGAAGTCGCCGCCGAAAGGGAAGAGGATCCTTTCCTGATTATCCTGGATGGCGTGACCGATCCGCATAACCTGGGCGCGGTGATCCGTACTGCCGCTGCGGTTGGTGCGCACGGTGTGATCGTGCCTGAGCGCCGCGCTGTCGGTTTGACGCCTGCGGCTGTCAAGGCTTCCGCCGGCGGTGTCGAGCATATCAAGGTAGCGCGTGTGGTCAACCTGACTAATGAAATCAAGCGTCTGCAGGACAAAGGCGTGTGGTTCTTTGGTGCGGATGCCGAAGGCGAAGACTACCGCAAGGTGAATTTTGCCGGCCCCTGTGCGCTGATTATCGGCTCTGAGGGCGATGGCATCAGCCGCCTTGTGCGTGAGCAGTGCGATCACATCGTATCCATTCCCATGAAGAATCCTGCGATGGAATCGCTCAATGCCTCTGTTGCGGCGGGCATTCTGATGTATGCAGCCTCTGCCGCGAGAGATTAAAGTTTAAAGGAGATCAGTCATGCCGGATAGCTATGATGGCATCGACACCCAGGAATTACAAAGATACGCAGAGATAGCGGACGATGAAGTGGCTGTTCTGGCACAGGGAGGGGACGGGCAGGCGCGTGTTTTCCTGCTGGACAAGTATAAGAATTTTGTTCGTGCTAAGGCCAGAAGCTATTTTCTGATCGGCGCCGACCATGAAGATATTGTCCAGGAGGGCATGATCGGTCTGTACAAGGCCATCCGAGACTATAAGTCGGACAAACAGACATCTTTCCGCGCCTTTGCTGAGCTTTGTGTCAAGCGCCAGATTATTACGGCGATCAAAACGGCTACAAGGCAAAAGCATGTGCCGCTTAACAGCTATGTTTCACTGAATAAGCCGCTGTATGATGAAGAATCCGACCGGACGCTGCTGGATGTGATCGAAGGGCGCGTGACCAATCCCGAAGATCTGTTTATCAGCCAGGAGGGAATGGATCATATACAGCATCAGATTGATACGTTGCTGTCTGATTTTGAAAAACAGGTGCTTGAAGCGTTTCTTGACGGAAAAAGCTATCAGGAAATTGCGCAGATGCTGGATCGGCACGTCAAATCAATCGATAACGCCCTGCAGCGTGTTAAGCGAAAGCTGATGCATTTCCTGGAAGAAAAGGCGCAGGACGATTGATTTATGAACAATTTCCTGAGGATATTTGCGAAATATCCCTTGGAATAGTTGACATTTTTGCCCGGAATGGGTAAAATAAGCATGATGGCCTTTGGCTGTCGTGCCGTGCGGGTGTAGTTCAATGGCAGAACTCCAGCTTCCCAAGCTGATCACGTGGGTTCGATTCCCATCACCCGCTCCAATAGCCGGAAAAACTCCGGCAGCATAAACGTTAAAAACGTTGAGGAGGATGATTCCCATGGCTAAGGCAAAGTTTGAGCGCAATAAGCCGCACGTAAACAT
>JAZQXQ010000094.1:0-1663 GCA_045632965.1 Clostridia bacterium | reverse complement strand
CATGCAGCTGCAACACAGTAGGCAGAACGTCAATATTCTGCGTCAGCGCATCCACGCGCTCGCCCGCGTGCCGGTCGCCCGGCAGATGCATAATCAGCGGAATATGGAACACTTCATTATAGGCCGGCATCAGGTTTTTGGCCATGAAATCGTGCTCGCCCAGCATGTAGCCATGATCGGTGGTATACAGGAAGGCCGTGTCCTGCCACATATCATACTTGTCCATCACGTCAAGCATTTTGCCCAGATGCGTGTCCGTCATCAGCAGCAGCGCGGCATAGCGCTTGCGGATGTGCTTTACCTCTTCCTCTGTGGCGTCCACCTTGCCGTAGACGGGCCACATATACAAGGGGCCCTCGTAATCATCGCCCACCATGTCAAGATACTTCTGCGGCACCTCAAAGGGCTCATGCGGATCAAAGGGCTCCACCCACAGGAAGAAATCATCGCGATCGTGATTGAGTTCCAGCCACTCCGCCGCCTTGTCGATGGTGATGGCGCTGGGGTATTTTTCCTCCTCGCGCCAGAAAAGCTCACGGTTGCGGGCATAGGGCTCGTCCAGCCTGCCCTTGTGCGGCACATTATGATAATCCCCGCACGGGAACATCATCGGGTCGCGCTCCTGTCCGCGGAACATCTCCCACTGGACAAACATCTGGCAGTAGTTTTCGCCGCCGATTTCAAGATAGTGGTAATGATCCGTCAGCATGTGCGTGGAAACGCCGTTATCCCTAAGAATGCGCGGCAGCGTCAGATCAAAAGGCTCAATGGGACCCCAGCCGCGGTCAAGAAAATTGATGCGGCCCGTCATCAGATCACGGCGCGCCGGCATGCAGGGCGCAGAGCCCGTATAATGATTGTCAAACACAACCGACCGCGCCGCCAGACGTTCAAGGTTTGGCAGATGAATGCCGCTTTCATCATACAGCTGCATCATGCGGCGGTTGACGGAATCCGACAAAAACAAAACGGTACGCATAAGAACCTCCCGTCGCGCTTCTTTTTTCTATGGTCTTATTATCCGCTTTATGCTGCTTGTTTGTCAACCGTTTGCATATAAATTGCCCGCAGACGCTCATGCGCTGTACTTTTGCTGTTTTTGCCCGTATTGGATTGATTTTTGCCGCCGGAAGTGGTAAAATTATTTCCATAGTTCAACGCGATGACGAAACCAAGTACGCTTTGGCCATACCCTTCAGAGAGCTGCCGGTCGCTGCAAGGCAGCAGGGAAACCAGAGCCGAATACCTTTCCGAGCGGCAGGGCTGAAACTGACAGTAGGCCATGACGGGCGCGCCCGATACAGCGCAGGGATCTGTTGGGATCTTTTTGAGGCCGCATTTGCGGTAAATAGAGGTGGTACCACGGGGTGACTCGTCCTCTGCTATGGGAGCAGAAGGCGGGTTTATTTTTTTATTCAATTCACAGCAAAGGAGCAATCATCATGCTGATTATGGATTATCTGGAGCGCAATGCGCGCTACTACGGCCAGGAGACCGCGCTGGTGGAATTCAGCCCGACCGACGCGCACGACAACGCCAAAACCTGGCGCGAATATCGCCTGATTGAAAGCAGCGCCGACGCGCCGCTGCGCCGCGAGATCAGCTGGCTGGATTTTGACCGCCGCACCAATCGCTTTGCCAACCTGCTGCTCAGCCGCGGCGT
>JAZQXQ010000093.1:0-2748 GCA_045632965.1 Clostridia bacterium | reverse complement strand
CCTGCACGGCATCAACGATATCATTCACCCTGTCGGCACCACCTATCGCCCCTGGAGCGATTTGCCCACGGCTGAAGAACTGATCGAAGGCCTGCGCTGGTATGTCAACAAGGCGCACGAGCTGGGCAAAAAGGTCTATCTGGCCACCATCATGCCGATCAAGGGCTGGACCACCTACAACGAGCAGCGCAATGACATCCGCACGCAGGTCAACAACTGGATCCGCACCCAGAGGGAAGCCGATGGCGTGGTCGATTTTGACAAAGCCAATCAGGATCCCGAGGAGCCCCTGCGCCTCCTCCCCGCATTTGACAAGGGCGACCATCTGCACCCCAGCTGGCCCGGCGCGGAAAACATGGCCGAAAGCGTACCTGCCGAATACCTCGACTAAACAATATATCAAAGCACTGCCGCCGGCAGTGCTTTTTTCAACCATTCTTCGATTTTTTCTCAACAATCAGGTTATTGTTTTCCCCGTCAGATGTGCTATGCTGTATATGCGGTTGGCCAACTGACTAAATACGAGGACAAAAACATGGAAATCAATCTCGGTCGCAAAATCAAATCCCTGCGCAAGCAGAAAAACATCTCTCAGGAAGTGCTCGCACAGGCCCTTGGCGTTACCTTTCAGGCCGTCAGCAAATGGGAAACAGGCGCTGCCCTGCCCGATGTGGCGATGATCCCCGTGATCGCCGGTTTTTTTGAGGTGTCCACCGACGAGCTGTTCGATTTCAATCTCATCGAGCAGGAGCGCAAAGTGATGAAAATCTGCGAAGACGCCGCCGAATACCGCTTCAGCGATCCCGCGAAATCGGAAAATATGCTTCGCGAGGGCTTAAAGCAATTTCCCGGCAATGATATTATCCTCAACAATCTGCTCTACACCATGCAATCCCCCGAGCGCAATGAGGAGGTCGTCACCGTCTGCAAATCCATCCTTGAAGTCACAAAGGATGACGAGGTCAAATACGATGTGCTGCGTATTCTGGCAAAAACGTATCATGAAATGGGCCAGCAGGCGCTGGTCAAGCCCACGCTGGAGCAGATTCCCGAGCTCTATTTTTCCAAGCTGGAGCTGTGTGCAAATTCCCTGACCGGCGAGGAAGCCCTGCAAGCCGCCGCCATGTACGCCGGCCTTTGCCGGGATGATCTGCTGCTGATGACCGCGCGCATGTCGCAGCTGTACCGCGAAGCAGGCGATCCTGCCAATGCCGCCGATTGCGCCGAGCTGACACACAAAATCTATGCACTCTTTGAAAATCGCACGGATACCTTTGATTACAACGCCGGCCGGCGCGAGGAATGGCTGCAGGAAGATGTGTGGCCACGGCTGGAAGCATAACAAAAATCCATCCACCAATTGCACAGGTGGATGGATTTTTTATTTATTTGACAAAACGATCCTCGATATGCTCCTTGACCGTCACCACTTCGTATTCACCGTCGCCCAGCGTGCTCACGCACACGTCGCCGTCAAAGTAGGTGTGATACACATCGCTTTCCTTGTCAAACTTTTCGGCGATGTAAGGATCAGCCAGCAGATAATTGCTGATCACCACAATTTCGGCCGATACCGTTTTGCGCCACTTGGCGGATGTGGAAGTAGACGCGCCGTGGTGATTGGCCTTGAGCACATCCGCATCCAATTGATCGCCCCAGCGCTTGATCACGTCGCTCTCCCCCGGCGTATACAGATCGCCCGCAAAGAGCATCGTCGAAGTGCCGTAGGTAAATTTCAGCGTCATCGACTGATTATTGACAAAGCGCGTGGAATCCTCCGGATAGTTTTCGGGATATTCAATGTCTGCTACCGGATTGAACACTTCCACCAGTACATCCCGGCCAAACTGCAGCGTCATGCCCTCGTGCAGTATGATATGCTCCGCGTTGCTGCGGGCAATCGCCGCCATGCATTCCGCATACGTCTCGGTGTTATAGGTCAGTTCCGTGGTATAAACGGCCGATACTTCGTATTTGTCCATCAGCGTCGCTGCGCCGCCGATATGATCGATATGCGGATGCGACAGAACCAGATAATCGATCTTTTGGATTTTCATTTCGTCAAGCGCCGCCGTGACAAACTGCGCACTGCTGGGATGGCCCGTATCCAGCACCATGATTTTGCCATCCGGAGAGGTCAATATCATGCAGTCGCCGGGCTTATCGTCTTCCATCTTGTCACCCAGCCACACAAAGCGCACGAACAAACGCCCCGGGTCATTTTGCGTATCGTACACGCTTTCATAGCCTTCCGCGCATGCGCCTGAAACCAGCAGCATAAGCGCCAGCACCACAGCGATCATCTTATTCATCGGTATTCTCCTCAGCGCTTGTGCTTTTTAAGGAAATCTCCCAGCTTTTCCATCGCATTGCCCAGCGTCTCGGCGTCGGGCAGCATCACGATACGCACGCGCAGATCCTCGTTCCAGTCAAAGCCGCCGCCGGGAATCACCAGCACATGCTTTTCATGCAGGAACTGCATCGCCAGATCGTGACCGTCCTTAAAGTCGTACATTTCCTTATCAAAGCCCGGGAAGAGATAGAACGCCGCCTTATTGGGCACAACGCTCACGCCTTCAAACTTGCTCAGCGTCTCCACCGTGGCACGGCGCTGCTCATACAGTCTGCCGCCGGGCACCAGCATGGCGCGGGTGCTCTCACTGTCCACCAGCGCCGCGGGGATCACCAGCTGCGTCAGCGCATTGCCGCACAGGCGCATGGAGGCCAGCTGCGTGATCGCGCTCTTGA
>JAZQXQ010000092.1:0-4933 GCA_045632965.1 Clostridia bacterium | reverse complement strand
TGCGCAATCGCACGCGCGAAGCGCGTAGAAAAAGAGGCGTAAGCCGAAGGGCGAGCTTGCTCGCACTTTCGGTCTTTCGCCTCTTTTTCATATAGTCTGCGTCAAACTTTCACATCCACAAACGCAGCCTTTCGGGTGGGTTTTAGGGGAACGGAATCCGCCGCTGCCCTTTGGAAGATAAAGGCGGATGAAGTTCCAATGAGGCACAGAGTAAAGTGAACTCTTGTTCACTTTACGACAATGCCGAATTGCGGATTAGCTTTGGGCTCCAAAGCTGCCTCCCTAATGCCCTCCCCCATCAACCATTCGTATGGCTGAAAATCACAAACGAATTGCGCAGGAACTCCGCATACAGCGTAAATTCCGCCTCGCGGGCTTCGGGATAGGTCAGCGTCAGGGAGTAGAACATGTCATCCGCCGCATACACAATCAGATACATGCCGGCGGCTTCGGCCGTGATCAGCGACAGCTCCTCGCGCAGGGTCACCACCATGTCGCCTTCGCTTTCGCCCACCAGCGCCGTGGCGTAATCCTCCATGGACACGCCATTCG
Organism: Clostridia bacterium; assembly: GCA_045632965.1. Taxonomy (GTDB): domain Bacteria; phylum Bacillota; class Clostridia; order Christensenellales; family Aristaeellaceae; genus SFMI01. Next base: position 4,381 of record JAZQXQ010000092.1, on the reverse strand, counting down.
CGCTCTCGGCACGATAGGTCACGCCGGAAATGAAGGAGCCGTCTTCTTCGTAATAGGAGTAATCATACACGTCGCTGTCGTTTTCGGCATATACGTCGGGCAGCATGATGGAATAGCCGGCATCCACATTATCAATCACTTCAAAAGCCTGCGCGGCGTAATAATCGCCCACGTCGCAGGAAACCAGTTCATAACTGCCTCCCGCGCGCTTGAGGCAGATCGTCGCATCACACAGCCAGGTCAGCGCTTCATCCGCCGCCATTTCGGGCAGGGAATCGCTGCCGTCCTCCAGATACACATCGCACTCCAGCACATAGCAGCCGCCGTCCTCCACGCAGGAGTAAACGTAGGCGCCCACATAGGTGTTGCCGTCGTATTCAACGGGCAGGGCTTCGCGCACGGTCTTATCCAGCCATTCGCGCATGGTGGAAAGCTCGCTCTCGCTGAGAATGCTCTCGCGCATATCGCGTACGGGCGCAGCCAGCGCGCTCAGGGGCAGCAGCAGGCACAGCAGCAGGCACAGAAACTTTTTCATTTTTATATCTCCTTTGCTTTGGTGTTATTCTTTGTCAGCAAGATAGGATGCAATGGCCAGCGCGGCGATATTTCCCTGCCCCGCGGCACGGGCAATCTGATACGGCTCGCCCGTCACGTCTCCGGCGGCAAACACGCCCTCCACATTCGTGCGCATGTGTTCGTCTGTCGCAATGGCGGTTCCGTTCATCTTAAGCGAGGGCAGCAACTGCGAAAGCGCCACGGCCGGGCGCAGGATGAACACGCAGTCGTAGGCCTTTTCGCCGTCCTTCGTAGCCAGCAGCACCTTGCCGTCCTCCGTGCGGGAAAGGCTGAGCGGCTTGCCCTCGCAGACATTCACGCCCTCGGGCGCGTCGTGCTTGCGCTCCTTGTAATAATCCACCCGGCAGATGCCCTGCAGGAAGGCAACATCCTCATGGAAGGACGCATCTTGTGCGATGACAGCCACGCTGCCGCCGCGGTAGAGCATGCCGTCGCACGTGGCGCAGTAGCTGACACCCTGACCGACAAGCGCTTCCTCGCCCTCAATCAAGCTCAGCCGGCCAACGCCTGTGCACAGAAGCACCACGTCGGCATTGAGGATTTCCTCGCCCGCAAGGATCATAAAGCCCCGGCGGGTTTTCTGGATCATGCGCGCCAGGCCGGTTTTATAGCTTACGCCCGCTTCCTCGCACTGCGCTTTGAAAATGCGCTCCATCTCCTGTCCGGATATGCGCGGCAGGCCGGGGTAGTTATCCACCCGGTGCGCCTTGCCCAGCGCCGTTTTGCCGCTGTGCAGGATGGTCGCATCGATATTGCGCATGCGCAGCGTCAGCGCGGCAGATACGCCGGCGGGACCTGCGCCGATAATCAATACATGCTTGCCCATGAATCTTTCTCCATAGAGTAAAATGTTACGGTTTTATTATACCACAAGAAATGCTTTTGTAACAACCCTGAAAAAAGGGATTTACGGAGAATTTACAGTCCGCTTCGGGTGTGCTATAATTCATGGGATGACTGATTGACTTGGAGGAGAGCGCATTGCAGCAGTATGAGCCCTTTGAACGGGTGCTTTTGACAATCGAATACGACGGATCGGGGTTTTACGGCTGGCAGCGGCAGGAGAATTTCCGCTCGGTACAGCTGGAAGTGGAAAAGGCGCTGAGCAAGTGTCTGCACCGCGAAACGACCATCTGGGGCGCCAGCCGCACGGATACGGGCGTGAGCGCCGTGGGTCAGCGCGCGCATTTTCATAATTTCAGCACCATCCCGGCAGAGCGCTTTGCCTTTGTGCTCAACACCATGCTGCCGCCCGACGTGCGCATCCGCGCCAGCCGCGCCGTGCCCGAAACGCTGCATGCACGTTTTTCCTGCCGCGGCAAAATCTACACCTACCGCATTTTCAACAACCGCCATGCCAGCGCCATCCGCCGCAACCAGACGACGCACATTCCCGTGCACATCAATGAGGAGCGCATGCGCGAGGCGGCGCAGCGGCTGGTGGGGACATACGATTTCGGCGCTTTCCAAGCCGCCGGCGGCACGGCGAAAAGCACTATCCGCACCATTCACGGCATTGATATCACCCGCGACAGCGACGACATCACCATGGTGGTGCGCGGCAACGCCTTCCTGTACAACATGGTGCGCATCATCGCCGGCACGCTGATCGCCATCGGTCAGGGGCGGCTGACGCCCGATTGCCTAAACGAAGCGCTGGAGACGCAGAATCGTCTGGTGCTTGGCGTAACGGCCCCGCCCAGCGGCCTTGAGCTGACGAGAATTTTTTATGATCTGGACGGCGAAAGAATGGAAGATTACGAACGGGAGATGAGGAGACGTTAGGGAGGCGGCTTTTATGGTAAAAGCCCCTCCCTAAAACCCATCCGAAAACCAATCCTGTGGACGTAAAAATTTGACGCAGGCTATACGAAAAAGAGGCGAAAGACTGAAAGTGCGAGCAAGCTCTCCCCTCGGCTTACGCCTCTTTTTCTGCACGCTTCGCGCGTGCGATTGCGCAAGCGCAATCGGCCTGCTGCGGGTGTGTGCCCGCGGGGGAATTGCACGCAAGCTCAAACCTCTTACCTTTTCACTTTTCCCTCTTCACTTTTCTCTGCGCCTTGACCAAATCCCCGCCATTTGGTATACTATTCGCATCAATTTCCTGAAAGAAGGCAACATCATGAGCGAAACCGTACATAAGCCTACGCTTTATTCTGCCGTACAGCCCTCGGGCACCATTACCATCGGCAATTACATTGGCGCTATCCGCAATTTCAAGCTCCTCAGCGACGAATATGACTGCCTGTTCTGCATGGCCGATCTGCACGCGCTGACCGTCCGCCAGAATCCCGCGGATCTTCGCCGCCGCACGGCGGAGCTGGCTGCGCTGTATATCGCCTGCGGCCTTGATCCCGAAAAGAACATCGTCTACGCCCAGAGCCATGTGCATCAGCATGCGGAGCTGGCGTGGATTCTCAACTGCTTCACCTACATGGGCGAGCTCAACCGCATGACGCAGTTCAAGGAAAAATCTTTGAAGCATGCCGACAACATCAACGCGGGCCTTTTCACCTACCCCGTGCTGATGGCGGCGGACATCCTTTTGTATCAGACCAACGTCGTGCCCGTGGGTGCCGATCAGAAGCAGCATCTGGAAATCTGCCGTGATATCGCCAACCGCTTCAACGGCGTGTATGGCAACGTGCTCACCATCCCCGAGCCCTATATCGCCAAGACCAGTGCCGCGCGCATCATGAGCCTGAATGATCCCACCAGCAAGATGAGTAAGTCCGGCGAAGTGGACTCCTATATCTCCGTGGTCGACGATCCCGATACCATCCGCCGGAAATTGCGCCGCGCCGTCACCGACAGCGACGGCGAAATCCGCCTCGATCCCGAAAACAAGCCCGGCGTGACCAACCTGATCACCATCTGCGCCGCCATGCGCTCTTGCACGCCCGAGGAAGTATGCCAGGAGCTGCAGGGCAAGGGCTACGGCGCGCTCAAGGACGCCACCGCCGAGGCCGTCATCAGCGTGCTTGCTCCCATCCAGGAAGAATACAAGCGCCTGATTTCCGACAAGCAGTACATTTCCGACGTCCTCAAATCCGGCGCCGAGCGCGCGTCCTACCTCGCCAACCGCACCCTGCGCAAGGTCTATAAAAAGGTCGGTCTGTATCAGGGCTGATTTACTGCGCCCCGGAAGCGTCTTTCACGGCGTCTCCGGGGGCTTTTTCCATCTCAGGAGGTTATCTTATGTCCAACATTTACCGTCCCTTCCCGGGCGATATCACGCAGGTGCACGGCATCCGCGTAGGCCAGATGCAGAATGACAAAGCGCAGACGGGCGTGACCGTCGTGCTCGCCTCGCCGTCGGGCGCGATGGGCGGCGTAAGCGTTCGCGGCGCGGCCCCCGGCACCAGAGAAACCGAACTGCTCAAGCCCGGCAACCTCGTCGAACATCTCAACGCCGTCGTCCTTTCCGGCGGCAGCGCATACGGTCTTGCCGCCGCGGACGGCGTGATGCGCTTCCTCGAAGAAAACAAGGTCGGCATCGAAATGGGCGGCTATCACGTGCCCATCGTTCCCGCCGCCGTGCTTTTTGACCTCACCGTGGGCGACGGCTCCGTGCGCCCCGATTCCGCCATGGGCTACGCCGCGTGCATGAACGCCGCCAAGGGCATGAGCCAGGGCCGCGTGGGCGCTGGCACGGGCGCGACGGTGGGCAAGCTAATGGTCGGCGCGCAGCCCCAGCAGGGTGGCGTCGGCAGCGCGTCCATTACGCTGCCCGAAGGCGTGACGGTGGGCGCGGTTGTCGCTGTCAATGCCGTGGGCGACGTGTATCATCCCGTGACGGGCGAAT
>JAZQXQ010000091.1:0-5477 GCA_045632965.1 Clostridia bacterium | reverse complement strand
AATCACACAGCTGCAATAAAAACAAGACCAGGCACGCATGTGCCTTTTCTTTCTGTTGCACCAATGAAAAAAACGGGTCGGCTGATTTAATTCCCGGCCAGACGAAGCGCTTCGTCATAGGCTGCTTTGAGCTGCGGATCGGACATATCGCCCAGTTCAAAGAGGGTGGAAGCGAGTTCCTCGGGCATTTCCACTTCAATATCGGGCTTGATGCCTACGCCGTGCACGGCGTTGCCGTTGGGGGTAAAATACTGACAGTAGGTGAACTGGATGCCCGTTTTGTTATCGGACAGGGGAACGACATACTGCATAACGCCCTTGCCGAAGGTGTTGGTGCCAACGATGGTGGCACGGTCATAATCCTGCAGCGCGCCGGCAAGAATTTCACTGGAGGAGGCGGAGGACTGGTTGACCAGCACAACCAGCGGGATGTCGCTGGCGCCGGCGCCTGTCTTGCTTTCATTGCGGGAGCCGTAGCGGTCCTCGGAATAGACGACCAGCTTGTTATCAAGGAAACGATCGGCAACGAAGACCGAATCATCCACCCAGCCGCCGGGGTTGTCGCGCAGGTCAAGGATAATGCTCCTGGCGCCCGCTTTTTCCAGCGCATCCATGGCGGCGGTGAAATCCGCCTGGAAGGCTTCGGTGGAGAACTGATAAATGATCAGATAGCCCACGCCGTTTTCCAGCATGGTGTATTCGATGTTATTGGTGTGGATTTCGGCGCGGGTGATGTTGAAGGTGAGATATTCGCCGTCGCGGTATACTTCCACCTCCACGTTTTCGCCGATCTTGCCGCGCATGACATTGACAGCGGCCTGCATGGTTTCCACATTGACGTCGATATCCTCCACACGCACCAGCAGATCGCCCTTGCGCAGGCCGACAGCCTCGGCGGGGGTATCGCGGAAAATGCGGGTGATGGTGACGGAATAATCCTCATAGCTGCCCAGCAGCTGGATGCCGATGCCGGTATACTCGCCCTCTTCTTCTTCCTGCATGGTGGCCCAGGCTTCTTCGTTGTAATAGAAGGTGTAGGGATCTTCAAGGCCGTAGAGCAAGCCGCTGACGGCCATATCCATCATGTTTTCGACATCGGGCTCTTCGTAATAATAATACTGGATATACTGCAGCACTTCTTCAAGCTTCTGATACTTGAGCAGCTGGTCGTATTCCTCGCGCGTGATGGTGACAGTACCGTTCACATCCCCCGAAGCATGCAGGGCAAAGAGCGTGCTGCACAGCAAAAGGGCGCACAGCGCGAGGATCAATAAACGCTTTTTCATCAATGGACACCTCGGATTTATCTTGGGTTACAGGGTTTTCTTGGCCTTGTTGGCGGCGCACTTTTTCATTTCAAGCAGCATCTTGAAGGTGACGGCGTCGTCAAACTTGCGCAGATCCAGTCCCACCTGACGCTGCACCTTATCAAGGCGATACACCAGCGTATTGCGGTGGATATACAGCTGACGCGCGGTATCGGAGAGGTTGAGATCCTTGTGGAAGAACATTTCGATGGTATAGAGGATTTCATCGCTGAAAAGCCTTGCCGTGCGGCGGTTGAACAGCAGGCTGTGATAATGCGCGGCCGTTTCGGGCGGCAGATCGGAAAGGAAACGCTCCAGCAGCAGGGCGCTGTAGAGATGAATGCTTTCTTCCGAGCGGTAGATGCGGCCGATTTCGATCGCGCGGCGCGCCTGACGGTAGCTCTGGTGCAGTTCGCCCACCGTCTTGGCGGTTTCGCCGATGCCGATGGTCAGCGGCAGGCCCGTTTCGCCCAGCACCGTTTCCTGCAGCGCGGCGGAGAACTGCTTGAGCTCCTCGGGATCTTCCGCGCCCTGGATGGTTTTGACCAGAGCAGCGTTGTGATTATCCATGGGCACAAGGATATCGCCAGAGGACATGGGGATAATTTCGGACAGGATATCGTGCGCCGTGCGGCCCTGCACCTGAATCATGTGCAAAAGCAATACGCAGCGGTGGGTATCGGCGGCGATGTGATATTCGCTGACCACGGCGTCAAGCTCGGCAACGGACAATTCGTTGAGCAGCATGCGCTGATACGCGCCGCCCGTGCCGCCGCTGGAATCACACAGCGTCAGGAGGGCTTCCACCATGGCGCTGCCCAGACGCAGCAGATCATCCGGCGTGCTGTCGGGCGCGGCCACAATCACATTATGGCGGGTGAGGCGCAGATAATGCATGCCGTGAATATGCGTCAGTTCGCCGGGATAGAGCGTTTCGGTCAAATGATAATGACCGCCGTCGCGCGGCACAAGGCAGATGCCGTGCTCATCCAGCAGATACAAAGGGGAATGCAATACTTTAAACTGTTCGGAAATTTTCGCCAGAATTTGCTGATCCATAAGAGCGCAGGCTCCTTTCAAAAATGAAGAGGCTTCACTTACTCAAACTATATCATACCACAAAATGGTTCCGATTAAAAGGGAAATATGTCACTTTTCACAAAGAGGACATAAAAAGACGGGGGAAAGCATAAAGAAGCGCCGTGCGGACAAGATAAAACCAAACGAATAACGGAGGAAAAGAAAAATGACGGTGGGTTCTATTCTGCTTTCGGGGGCGGCGGTGCTTTTGCTGCTTGGCGTCGGGCAGCGGGTGCTTGACAAAATGCATCTGAGCGATAAAGCTGCGCTTTTGATCATTGCCTGCATGTTTGTGGGCGGGCTTTTGCCGGATATCGATTTCGGTCTTGTGCGGCTGAATGTGGGCGGCGCGGTGATTCCGCTTGCGGTGTGCGCGTATCTTTTCATGCGCGCGGAAAATGACGAAAAAGTGCGCGCGCTGCTGGGAACGGTGGTGACAAGCGGCGTGATCTACCTGCTGGGGCGCATCATGCCCGACGAGCCGGAACACATTGTGATTGATCCGGTATACATCTGCGGCCTTGTGGGCGGTCTTGTGGGATATATCTTTGGCAGATCGCGCCGCGGGGCGTTTATCAGCGGCGTGGCGGGTGTACTGCTGGCGGATATCATCAATGCGATTGTCGTGTGGTCGTCCGGCACGATGCAGACGCTGCGTCTTGGCGGCGCGGGCATTTTTGATACGGCGGTGATCAGCGGTTTGTCGGCAGTATTGCTTTGTGAGCTGATTGGTGAAAGCCTGGAGCGCGTGGCGCGGGCGCGTGGTGCGGCGGCGGATCGGGAGCGTGTTCACAAGCCGCAGAAGGAGGGACGGGATGATTAAGAAAATCACAATTTGTCTTATGATGCTTTTTCTGCTGCTGCCTTCGGCGCGGGCGGAGGAGCAGACATACACGATTACCGATGAGGCCGGGCAGGTGATTACCTATTATGTGGGGCTGCCGGAAGCGGGGGATGAGTACATTTCCCGGGACAACAAGCATTATGTGGTGCAGTCGGTGGATGAAAATGCACTGACCGCCGTGGCGCAATTGCAGGGCGATTATCCCATGCCCAGCGTCGAATGGCTGCGCGACGGCAACCGCACGCAGCCGGTATCGGGCAGCGGGCAGGCGGTGGCCATTTATTGCACGCACAGCGACGAAAGCTACGAGCCCAATGACGGCACGCACAGCGAAACGCCGCGCGGCAGCATATACGACGTGGCAGAAGAGCTGAAGGGAAATCTGGAAAAGCTGGGCGTGACGGTGTATTATGACGATGAAACGCATCATCCGCATGATTCCGGCGCCTATAAGCGCAGCCGCGCCACGGCGGAAGGCTTGCTCAAAAATAACGTGGATGCGATCTTTGATATTCATCGCGACGGCATTGAGGATCCCGGACAGTATGAAACGACGATTGCGGGCGAGAAAGCGAGCATGGTGCGGCTGCTGGTGGGCAGATCCAATCAGAATAGCGCGGAAAACAAAGCCTTTGCCGTGGAAATCAAGGCTGTGGCGGATGAACTGTATCCCGAACTGATCCGCGATATCTACATCGGCAAGGGATCGTATAATCAGGATTTGTCGCCCAATGCCGTTTTGCTGGAATTTGGCACGCACACCATTGATAAAGAATTGGCGGCCCGCAGCACCGCATATATGGCTGAGGCCATACAGAAAACGCTCTACGGCGGGGTATCGGGCGCGGCCCAAAACAGCACGGCGCAAGCAGACGCATCTGAGCGCGACAAGGGCGCATTCACCGGCATCGGCTGGCTGATCGGCGGCGCGGTGGTGCTTGCAATCGTGTTTGCGCTGGTATCCACCGGCAGCGGCAAAGCTGCCGTGCAGAAGGTGAAGGACGGCGCGCGGGAGATGACAGGCGGACTTTTGGGAAAAAAGAAGAAATGAAAAAAAGCCCCGTGACGGGGCTTTTTGATAGTTGTTATTGCGGAGCGAGCGGGAGACCGATTTGGATGGCGTAGCTTTCCGCATAGCTGCCGGGCGTAACGGTGACGGTAAGCTGCGGGCAATATTGGAAGGCTTCGGGGTCGATCTCGGTCAGGGAAGCAGGCAGGGTGAGCTGCATTAATCCGGAGCACATGTTGAAAGCCCATTTACCAATGCTGGTCAATGTTTCGGGCAGATTGATTTCGGTCAGCTTCATGCAGTTTTCAAAAGCGTCGGAACCGATGGCTGTTACGGCACTGCCAAGTTGAACGGAGGCGAGGCGGCCGCAGCTCATGCACAGACGAGAGGGGATGACCGTAACTGTATCCGGGAGGGTCAGCTTTTTCAGCGCGGTTTGCATGAAGCAGGATTCTCCGATCTCAATCAGCGTGGCGGGCAGAGAGATCTCGCTGAGTTTGGAGCACTCACGGAATACATTGTTGCCCAGTATCTGCAGGTTTTCGGGCAGCGTGACAGAGGTAAGGCTCATACAGGTGCGCAGTGCGCCGTTCTGGATTTCGGTGACGGTGGAAGGGATAACGATGCTTTCAAGTGCGATACATTCGTAGAAGATCTGCTCGGGAAGAACAGTCATGCCCTCTTCGAGCGTGACGGTTTTAAGGCCGATGCAGCCGCGGAAGGTGTCGAAGCCGAAGGTCTGAATGGTGCTGGGAATGATGAGGTTATCCAGCAAGGAACAATCCTGAAATGCTCCGGTGTCAAGATATGTCAGCGATGCGGGGAGGTGAATGTCGGTCAGATTAATGCAACCCTGAAAAGCCTGATAGCCGATATTGATATAACCTTCGGGGACGATAAGGCTGGTGATAGTATCGCAATTCTGAAAGGCGCAGCCATCGACTGCGGTTATGGGAATATCCTTGTAGGTTGTCGGCAGCGTGACGGCGCCGCCCGGGCCGGTGTACGTGCCGAGGGTGATGGTGTCGTTGATGAAATAGTAAGTATAATTCTCATCGGTTTCGCTGTATGGGACTGCTTGGGAGAGCAGCGGGATGCAGAGAACGGTCAGCGTGATCAACAAGAAAACGACGCGTTTCATGGTGATTCTCCTTTGATTTGAATAACAAAAAAGCCCCGTTGAAAGGGACTTTTTTGTATGGTGATTATTCAGCGATCTTGACTAAGTCGGAGGCCA
>JAZQXQ010000090.1:0-2361 GCA_045632965.1 Clostridia bacterium | reverse complement strand
GAGCTCGAGAGGGGCTTTTACCTTAAAAGCCGCCTCTCGAACGTCTCCCATTTTTTCTTACTCCGATTGACAAATGCCCTCCCTGGCCTTACAATATAATGAGGGGAATTATAGGCCCCAACGATCCTGGAAGGAGAAAGTAATGCGCCGAGGTCTGACCACATACACCACACTGCGGGCGGCGATCACCAGCTGCCTGATCTGCATACTGATTCTTGCTTTTTGCTATGCTGCCGCATTCCCGGCGATCAACGTCGCCACCGTTTCGCTGATGATCCTGCCGGTATTTCTGATGATGACCGGGCTGATCGCAGGCTTTATCCCGATGGCGATCTGCACGGCATTCTCGCTGATCGCCATGCTCGCCTCCGGCGGCGGGACGCTGATGCTCTTTGGCGCGCTGTATCTTTTGCCGATGCTGACAGTCTATGTGTACGGCGTCAAAAACAAAATGCACTTCTGGAAAGTGCTCTTTGGCGTCGCGGGCGCGCTGTTTGTATCGCAGGTGCTCATTTATGTCATTCTGCAGCGCATGACGGGCGGTCTTTTGTACGCCACCGCCGCCAACGCTGTGGCCGATTTCATCCATGCCTCGCCCGTGCGTGACAGCATACTGTATCTGCTGTGCGCCTCGGGATTGCTGGGGATTCCCGCCGCCATGCAGGAAACGGCGCTCATCGCCGTGGAAGGCGGCGCCTACATCTTTTCCGATGAAGCCGTGGTCGAATTGCTCAAGCAGGTCACGTCCTTTGTTTCCGGCCAATTACTCGCGCTCATGCCCGCGCTCCTGGTATCGGGCAGCGCGCTCAGCGGCGTGATGGGGCTGGGCTTTGGCGTGCACTTTGGCCGGCGCAGCATGCACCGCCGCGCCGTACGCCTTGACGAGCCCGAACAGGATATCCCCTCGCTTGACATGCCGCCTCTGAGCCAGTGGCACATTCCGCGTCCCTGGGGCAAGCGCATCGGCATTCTGGCCGTCGGCTATCTGCTCATTCAGTTTGCCGCCAACGAAACCGTGCTGCTCATCGGCGCGCTGATGTGGCAGGTCTTCGCCGTGGCCTTCGCCCTGCAGGGGCTTGCCGCCATTCACCACACGCAAAAGCAGCGCGGCACCGCCAAATTCTGGCGCGTTGCGCTGATTGTTGCCTCCATGCTGCTTTCCTTTATGCAGTACGTGCTGATTTTCTTCGGCGTACTCGATCAGATTTCCAATGCCCGCGGCCTGCGCCCTCCGCTCACGCCGCCTGACAACAGAGAGGAGTAAATAAAAATGAAAGTCATTCTGCTTTGCGATGTCAAGGACATCGGTAAAAAGGACGATATCGTCAACGTCAGCGACGGCTATGCCCGCAACTTCCTGTATCCCCGCAAGTGGGCCATGGAAGCCACGCCTCAGGCCATCGCGGTGGTAGAGCGCAAGCGCGAAGCCGCCCGTAAGCTGGAAGCCGAGCGCCGCGCCGCGGCCGAGAAGGTCGCCTCCAAGCTGGCCGGCAAGGTCGTTGAGCTCAAGGCCAAGTGCGGCGACAAGGGTCGTCTGTACGGCTCCATCACCAACGCCGAAGTCGCCGACGCGCTCAACGCCCGCTATGAAACCGAAATCGACAAGCGCAAAATTGACATCAAGTCCACCGTGCGCGCGCTGGGCGATTACGAAATGATCGTCCACGTCTACCCCAACATCACCGCCAAGATGACCCTCAGGGTCAAGAACATTCAGGAGGCTTGATCGCGTGAGCGAGCAGCAATCTGCCTATCCCGCCGCATTCAGCGCCGTTCCGCCGCAAAGCATCGAGGCCGAACGGTCTGTTTTGGGTGCACTTTTGCAGGACAGCAAGGCCGTATCCATCGCCATGGAAATGATGCAGGAGGACGATTTTTACGTCCCCGCGCATCGCGCCATTTTTGAAGCCATCCGCGCGCTGGCCACGCAGAGCACCGCAGTAGACCTTGTCACCGTGGACGCGGAGCTTTCCCGCCGCGGCACGCTCGCCGGCATCGGCGGCTCCAGCTATCTGGTGGAGCTTTTGCAGTATGTGCCCACCACGGCAAACGTGCAGTATTACATTTCCATCGTGCTGGAAAAATCCACCCTGCGCCGCCTCATTCAGGCGTCCAATGCCATCAGCCGCAACAGCTACGAGCAGCAGATGGAGCTCAAGGATATCCTCAGCTATGCTGAAAAATCCATCTTTGATATCGTCATGCGCCGTACCGGAGGCGAGCAGTTGGTGCACATCCGCGAGGTGCTGTACAACACCTACGCGCAGATCGAAGAGCTGGCCAAACTGCAGGGCCGCGTTGCCGGCGTTACCTCGGGCTTTACGCAGCTGGATCAGCTGCTGACGGGCTTTCACCCGGGTG
>JAZQXQ010000089.1:0-3119 GCA_045632965.1 Clostridia bacterium | reverse complement strand
CGCCTACCATCGGCAGCTTGTCGCGCTCTATTCCCTTTACATCATACACCTGCTGCGATATGCCCTGACCCTCGTTGCCGATGATCACGCACGCGCCCTCTTTCGTGCGCTTTCTTTCAAAGAAAGGCCCGCCATCCAGCGCCCCGGCGTACAATTCATGGGTATTTGCAAGATATGATAACACCTGCGGCAGATCCACGCAATACACCGGAATACGAAATACCGCACCCATCGATGCGCGCAAGGCCTTGGGCGCATAGGGATCCGCCGTGCGGGCATTGATCAGCATGGCGTCAAAGCCCGCCGCATCCAGCGTACGCAGAATCGTGCCCACATTGCCGGGATCCTGCACGCCGTCCAGCGCCGCCAGCAGCTTTTCCTTGCCGGTCAGCGCCTTTTTCGTCTCCGGCAAACGGCATACCGCCACGATGCCCTGCGGCGTGCGCGCATCGCAGACGGAAGAGAGCACGTGCTCGGGCATCAGGCAGATATCAACATCCTTTTCACGTGCCGTCAAAAGGTGCATGACATAACGCTCCGTGGCGTTTTCATCCACCAGGAGCGTTTGCACAAAATTCTCTTTGAGCGCTTCGCCCGCCATGTGATCGCCCTCGGCGAGAAACAGGCGATGCGCGGCGCGCCCCTTGCTGTCCTTCAGGGCGCGCCACATTTTTACCTGCGCATTCTGCAGGCTTGTGATATGCAGTTCCTTCATTACGATCCTTTTATCCGTTCAGCATCGCGCCGGAAAGCGGCAGCCCGCCCATCAAGGGACGCAGCACCTCCGCCGGCACTTCGTGCATGGCCGCGTGCGGCAGGATAAACGCGCTGACGGCATAATCAATCGCCGTCGCCGCGCCGCCCTCCATGTGCACGGCAGCCGCAGAAAGATAGGCATAGAGCATGCGGCGCGTTCTTTGCGCCAGAGGCGCGCCCACCGCTGCCAAAGCCTTGCCCATATCATCAAGCAGCTTCAGCGCCGCTTTGGGCGGGTCAATTTTACCACGGAATACGCTCTCGCGCAAGCCCTCCGCCGTCACAGGCGTGCACACAGGCAGCGCAGAGGTTTCCCAGCTATCAAGCGCCTTCAGCTTCGCCGCCGGCCAGGGAGCGGCTGCATATACCTGCTTTTTATCCTTGTCAAGGCCGTTATCCACCAGCAAACGCTGATACGGCGCCTTGGCCGCATGCGCAAAGTGGGAAGAGAGCAGCACGCACGCATCGCCGCCCGCCTGTACATGCACGGGCGCAAAACCGTCCTCATCATAGGCATACGCCGCGCCCAGCGCCAGCGCCAGCGCATAGGCGGCATCCAGACTGTCCGCCGCCGCAGGCGCGCAGATTTCCACCTGCTCGCCGCTGACGCACAGGAGCGTAAGCAGATGCACCGCGTCATCCCAGGTGCAGTCAATGCCCGCATGACGCATGCACTGCTGCACGCGCTCGCACAGCACCTTCAGTTCCACCCTGCCGCCGATTGCAGGCGCCAGCTGCAGCGCTTCGCCGCCGCAGGATTTCATTTCGCCCACCAGCGCGTCGCGCTCGTCAATCAGCTGCGCGCGGGCGGCATTGATCTTTTCCACATCCGCGCGGGCATTGTCAATATCATGGCGCAGACGGTTCAGCTTTTCCTGCTCCTCCGCCGTCAGCGTGCCAATCGCCTCAGCGCGCATTTCAGAGAGATTTTTCTTGCCGCGCTCAAGCTGCATAATAATCGAAAGTCTTTCCGCCTCCAGATCCTGAATCTGGCTGTTCATGGCATGCGTCACAGCATCCGTGCCGCGGCCGGCCAGCTGCTGATCGAGAATATGCTGGATACCCGTCATGCCAAGCAGATGATCCACCGCCTGACGCTGCATCTCCTGCACGGGCCAAAGCTCGCCCAGCGCACGCTTGAAGGCCTCCATGGGGTTTTCCACCTGACGCGGCACAGCGCCGCCGGCCAATACAGCTCCGGGCGCTTCCATGCGGCCGGCACGCATCTGCTGATCCACCACGTCCATCAGCGAATTGTGCGCACGCTGCATATTCTGCCTGCGGGCAGCTGTCTGATACAGCGGCATACCGCTGAGCTTGCGCTCCTCAGCCGATTCTTCAATTCTGTTTTCAATCTTCTTTTCCGCTTCTTCGCTCCGAACTTCCGCCTTGGGCTTTTCCTCCACCTGCGGCCAGTAGAAAAGCTTTTCTGCGCCGTCGGGCATAGTAATAGCATAAATGCCCTGGCTGTCGGGCGGCAATTGCTTGGCGTTATCCTGCGCAATACCGGTTGCGCGGCTGACAGGGCCGTAAATATTACCGCCGGAGCGCACATAGCACAGCGCCGTGCCCGCGCGGCCGAGTTTTTCCTTATCGCCGACTTCCGCAGTGATCACTTCGTAAACCAGATTCTGCGGCACACCCTGCACAGCATCGGAATATACGATAAACTGGTTCTTTTCGCCGCGCTGCGGGGAATAATTCTTATTGCTGCGGATCTTAATCGCCTCGGGCGGAATATGCTTCAAATCAAGCACGCACAGCGACCCCAATTCGCGCATGCGATCCTTAAACGTATGCTGTTCGTTCTTGTCCGGCACAATACGCAAATAACCTTCATCCGGCAGCGCATCAATATCCTGCTGCGACAAAGCGCCTTCCTGCATCAGCAGCGGCCTAATACGAAAATATGCACGCTGAATATTGTCTTCTTCCAAAAAAGATAAAACGATACGACCTGCGAAGTCCATGGAAAACAGGCTCCTCTCCATTTATACAATTGTGCTCGCCAATTGCATAAGGTATGTTTCAATTGTAAACAAATTTCCCATTTTCGTCAAGTGCAATCTATTCATTTATACACGCTTTTATACATTTTTTTGCCCAATCAAAAAAGTATGAATTTTTTATTTCCGCAGCATTCTTTTGCAGCAGGAAATTTCAATTTCATGTCGTATTATAAAAAGATGCGCCTTTTGCGCATTTATTTGGAGGATCTTTGTCTGATGGACATGTTAAAACTCAGAGAAAAAATGGGCGAAGAGGAATTTGACGCCGGCCGCGGTCTGTATCGCCGCGGCGCCGTGCGCGAAATCACCCGCTCCGCCGATGCTTTAACCTACAGCGTGGCTGCCTCGCACTCC
>JAZQXQ010000088.1:0-2931 GCA_045632965.1 Clostridia bacterium | reverse complement strand
TGTCAGCTTATCCTTTAGTTCCAGATATTTCTGATACAGTTCGCCAAGGCCGCTTTGCTGCATGCTCTCGGCATAAAACTGATACTTGCCGCTTTGCACATACAGCCCCGCCGAGCCCTTCACCAATACGCGCATGCCGTCGCGCGGCAGGAAGCGCACATTATAGTTATGCTGACGGAACATCGCGCAGTCAATGCGGCTCATTTCATCCTTGAGCGTAAAATACCAATGCCCCGAAGTATAGGCCTTAAAATTGCTCACTTCGCCGCTGATGGTGACATTGTGCAATATCGGATCGCTGGCCAGCGACCTGCGCACATAGTCGTTCAGTTCCGATACCGTCAGCGTTACGCCCTGCATGCAGCCTCCAACGTATTTTCCATCAGCATGCTCACCGTCATGCGGCCAACGCCGCCGGGTACAGGCGAAATCCAGCCGGCAATGGGCGCAACATGTTCAAAATCAACGTCGCCCACCACTTTGCCGTCCACGCGGTTGACGCCCACATCCACCACCGCAGCGCCTTCCTTCACCATATCTGCAGTAACAAAATGCGCTTTACCAACTGCTACCACCAGGATATCCGCCTGACGAGTGATTTCTTTGAGGTTCTGCGTACGGCTGTGGCAGATCGTCACCGTGCAGTTTTCATTGAGCAGCAGCATGGCGGCAGGCTTGCCCACGATATTGGAGCGTCCGATCACCACGGCATGCTTGCCCTCCAAAGGCACATTGGCCCTTTTCAGCATGTGAATAATGCCGCGGGGCGTGCAGGGCAGGGCACACGCTTCGCCACGCATCATCCGGCCCACATTCTGCACATGGAAGCCGTCCACGTCCTTTTCGGCCTTGATGCGCATCAGCGCACGGCCTTCATCCATGTGACGGGGCAGCGGCAATTGCACCAGAATGCCCGTCACGTCTTTGTCTTCATTCAGCTGATCGATCTGCGCTTCCAGCTCTTCCTGGGAAGTGCTTTCGGGCAGACGGATCGTACGCGACGCGATGCCGACGTTATCGCACATACGGCTCTTATTGCGCACATAAATTTCGCTCGCGGGATCCTCGCCCACGATGATCACCGCCAGCAGCGGATGAATGCCCTGCGCCTTCATTTGCGCGCAGCGCTCAATCTGCGAAGACAGCAGCTCCTTTTCCATTTCCTTGCCGCTCATCAGAATTGCGCTCATATCTTTCCCTCCTGTAGCCTGTCCCGGCCAATCAGCGCCACGCCCGCAGCGTTATCGCCGGCATACTGGCGCTGTCCAAAGTGTAAATGCAGCCCCATACGGCGCTTTTGGTTAATCTCCTGCAGCTGATCGCGAAGCAGCTGCGAAGAGGCCACGCCGCCGGTGAGCAATACATTCTGAACGCCCGTTGCTTCGGCTGCCTTTACCAGCATACGCAGAACCGTGCGTTCAATCACGCTGAATACCTCCGCCGCGATGTCCTCGCGCGAAAGCTCATTCTTTTCAATCCAGTTCATCGCCCGCGCTTCCGCGCCGGAAAAATGGCAGTCATTTTCCTGCATGCTTACAGGCATGCGCGAAGCCGCTTTCCCCTCTTTCGCCAGCGCCTCCATGTACGGCCCGGCCGGGAAAGCACAGCCCATCTTTACACCCACGCGGTCAAGGAATTGCCCGGCGTGCAGATCGCGCGTGCCGGCAAGCAGCGTAAGCTTATCGCCCTTCATCAGCAATACTTCCGTCGTGCCGCCGGAAAGATGCACCGCAAGGTACTTGTCGCTTTCAAGCCCGCTGTCCTCCAGCGCCGCTCTTACGTGTCCGCGCTGATGCGTGGTTTCAAGCAGCGGCACATCAAGCGTAGCCGCCGCCACGCGCGCAAAAGACACGCCCGACAAAAACACCGGCATGTAGGATTCTTCATCATCGCGCGGCTTGGCAGATACACACACAGCGTCCACTTTTCCAAGCGTGCGCACCAATTCCATCGTCTTTTCATACAGCGGCGGCAACTGTCTTATATGCGCAAAAACGGCCTCGCTTTGGCGAAGGCCGCGCGCGCCAGCTGCCACAGGCAAAAGCTGACGGTTGGAGCAAAGAATACCCTGATCACCCGCCGCCGCCACCGAAGTGGTGTAGCAGCTTGTATCGATACCCAGTACGATCATGCTTCAGGCTGTTCCTCTTTTTTCTGTACCTTGTCGTCGTCAAGAACGATGCGGTCCACCTTTTCGATGTGTACGGTGGTCTTGGGACGCACCTGTTCCTTTACCTTATCCTCGGGGTTTTCGCCGCGGGATACGGAGCCCAGCACACCGTTGATAAAGCGGGCGCTGGCAGGCTCGCTGAAGCGCTTGGCCAATTCCACGGCTTCGTTGATCACAACAGATTCAGGCGTATCGCCGTCGTAGCGCATTTCATACAGCGCCACGCGCAGGATGCACAAATCCACACGGGCAATGCGCTCCAGGCCGCGGGAGGGGCTGTACTTGGCAATCAGCGCATCCAACTCCTCGGCATGCTCGCCGACGCCCGCCACCGTGCGGTCAATATATTGCTGGTCGTCGCCTTCAGGCGTAAAGGCAATCAGCTGGCAAAGGGTATCTTCGCCGCCGCCGCCCATCAGATTTTCATAAACAAGCTGCATAGCCGCAACGCGCGCGGTTGAACGAGCCATATCCGGTATCCCCCGTATTTCTTAATCTTTGTTTTTCAGGTCTTCGTAATTATCGATTTTCTGTTCGCCGCCGGGAATGCGGTTGATCGCATGGCGCAGCGCCCCCTTCTTGTCCTTCACCAGGCCGATAAAAAGGCCAATTCCGGCAAAGGCAAAGATGAACAGCGTTTTGCCAAAGCCGATTGTCAGCAGCAGAGCCGCAAGAACCGCGCCGCAGACTGCGCAGAAGATGCCGCACTGGGACGTTCCGATTCTGAACATATCTTTATTCATGCCTGGGCCTCCCCTTCA
>JAZQXQ010000087.1:0-5862 GCA_045632965.1 Clostridia bacterium | reverse complement strand
CCGCTTGGCCTCCGACTTCAGGGGTTTATGTTGTCACGCGTTTTGATGTGGATGTTCATCACCACATGGCAGGAGAATTTTTTGAGGATATCCTCAAAACGCAGGATTTTTAGCCCCTTGAATGCTTCGCCCTTTTTGATGCCGAAGTCGTACTGCTTGAGTTCTTCATAGGTATGCTCCCACACCTGGCCGCTGCCGGTGGATACGCGGTCGAGCGTGGGATCGTGGATGGAGACGATTTCGCCGTCGCTGGTCATCCACAGGTCAAATTCGATTTCCTCCGCGCCCATGGCCACGGCAGCGCCGAAGGCCGGCATGCTGTTTTCCGGCGCGATGGTGTTAAAGCCGCGGTGCGCGCACACACGCGGATAGGGCATAATGGCATCATGACGCACGATGGCGCTGCCGCCCGGGCGGTATTTCCAGGGACGGCGACCTGCCTCGATGTATTCGTAATGCGCTTTTTCGGGGTTGCCAAAGCCCGCGGGCTTGAGATACTTTTTGTGCGGGTCGATCTCGGCGCAGGCCATGCCGATTTCGCTCTTCATATCCAGCAGCACCGTGGAATCGGGGGATACGATAATGCTGCCGCCGCCGACGGGCGAATCCTCGCCCATGCTGACAGAGGAGCGCACCACCCAGGCATTGGTATTATACGCCAGCATGCGGCTCATCACTTCCAGCGCGGCGTGGGTATCCGAGCGCTGATGCGAGCAGCCGATGACGACATCCAGCTTCTGCCGCGCCATGTTGGCAAAGGCCTCGTAGAAGTAATAATCGTAGCACACCAGGAAGCCGTAGCGTACGCCGTCGATTTCAATGACCGTGGGCTGCGAAAACTCAAAGGAATAATCGCTGTCCATCTTGCGCTTGTTTACTTCGCCGGGGGTGAGGTGCTGCTTGTAATAATGCCCCGCCACTTCGCCCTGACGATTATATGCGATGGTGGTATTACGCAGCTTGCCGTCCACATAAATGGCGGCATTGACAAACAACACGGCGTTGCAGCGGCGCGCCGTTTCGGAGGCTGCCTGCAGCAAGCGATCGGTATATTTCTCGATGCAAAGGAGAAATTCTTCCTTCGTGCGCGCCAGACACGGCACATTGCTGGCTTCGGGCAGCACGATCAGATCCATGCTGTCGTCGCATTTTTCCATCATTTCGATGTAGGGCTCAAAGCACTGATCGCACAGCGCATAATCGGCCGAATAGAAGGGCTGGATGACGCATGCTTTCATGGGAGGACCTCCTCTTTTATTTCAGCGTTTCGGGGTAAAGATGCTTGCGCGCATAATAGAGCCGCTCTGCGCTGTTGCACAGGTCGTAGTAATCCTCCCTGCGGGTGGAAAGCCACGGCGCGGTCATGAAGCCCTTGAGCAGCTCGGGCGAGAGTTTTTCCTTGCCGTGGGCGACGGTCTGATACAGATTGATTGTGCGTTCATACGTGGAGCCGGTGGGAATCTGCTCGTAGCCGTTGCGGTCAAGCACTTCGTAGCAGGCGATGCAGCGGTCGCGGTGCGGCAGCGCGGTCTGGCTCCAATCCTGAAACAACGGATAGAACCAGTTGGACTGCAAAACGGATTTGGGCATGTTTTTGAGGAAAAGCTCTTCGTTTTTCCACAGATAATCCGACCAGATCCACGGACGCGCGCCGTTTTTTTCGCATTCATTGCACAGGAAATAAAAATCATGCCACCACAACTGGGCATTGCGGACGATGATCATTTCGTAATTCTTCTGCATGCCGGCGGTTTCTTCATCGCAGCCCAGATGGAAAAAGCGCGGGTGATCGAACACTTCGCACACTTCCTTGATGACGTCGGCGCAGAAGGTGTAGTATTCGGGCGTACTGACCATGCGGCGGTATTTTTTCATCCATGTGTCATGGCAGGTGGAGAAATTAAGCTTGGGAATGGGCTCCATGCCCAGCTTGCGCATTTCCCGCAGCTTGCCGCGCAGAAAATCCTTATCCCACGCGTTGGGCGCGGAGATTTCGGGATGGCTTTCGTATTGGATGCCGTCGCCCACATCGATGAGCACCAGATTATACTGCCGCTCGGCGAGGAAGGGGACGATCTTATCCCACGTTTCGATTTCGGTGTTGATATTGTCGCTGTACAGCGTGCCCGGCGGCGTATACCAGGGCGCCGCGGAGGTTTCATCGCGCCACATGTGATTGCTCAGAAAGAGCATATATCCCCAGATCATATCGTTTTTCATGATATGTCCTCCTTGACTTTTGTATATGATTGTAGGGGATGCGCGGTGGATTGTCAAGAAAACATTGGCAAATCAAATGAAAAAAGAGATTCCGGCTGTTCCGGAATCTCCTCAAAAACACAAAAAGAAAAAACCTTGATTTCTCAAGGTTTTTTACTGGCGCGCCCCGCGGGATTCGAACCCACGACCTTTTGATTCGTAGAGGGAAAATTGACTTGAAAAATGATGTAAATAAACACTAATACTAAGAAAATAAAAAGAATAATTGCTTTTGCATATAGCTAAAGGAAAAAGTCAGTCGAGGTCTAATCAGGGTCTCTTCGAGTCTAATCATGGTCTTTTGGGGTCTAATGAAGGTCATTCATAGTCTAATCATGGTCAATGAAAGTGAAAGCAGAGTGTCAGATAGGCACTCTGCTTTTTAGTATGCAGAATCATTCGAAATCTGTATGTGTTTCGCGGTACACGCCGGGGGAAATGCCTACCTCTGCTTTGAACAGGCGGGTAAAGCTGGAGATGTCAATGTAACCGCAGCGGTTGCAGATTTCGTTCATGCTCAGATTGGTTTCAGACAGGAGCCTTTTCGCCAGATCAATACGCTGGAGGATCATATAATTGCTCAGCGTCTGACCAGTTGCTTCCTTAAAACGACGGCGGAGCGTTTGCGGCGTTACCTCAAAGTGCTCGGCAAGCATACTGAGCGAAAACTGCGGATTGGAGAGGTTTTCTTCAATCAGGGCCTGGCAGCCGGAGACAAGTGAATCGCGTCTGCGTTCGCGGCGAAGCTCAATGCAGGTTTCAATCGTGCGCGAAAGCTCCACGATGTTGCGCGCCAGTTCGGCAACAGAGGTATATTCGGCGATGCTGAATACATCAAAGGTCATGTCGCGAACAGATGTAGTCAGGTTGCCCATCATATTGAATTCTTTTACAAACGAGGAGGTCAAGTCGAAGCAGATGCATTTGATCTGCTGCAAAGACAATTTGCTGGCGTGGATGTATTCTATGATGGTGTTCAGCTCACGCTGAATAGCCACGGCATCCCATTGCCTCAGGCACATAACAAAGCGATCCAGCAGTTCTTTGGGATAGGCGTCGATTTTGTCTTCCGAAGCGGATTCGGTGTAGAGGATACAGCTGTGTCTGCCCTGTACAAGGCGCTGATCCATGGCAGTGCAGGCTTCCAGATAAGAGCGGCCCATCAGATCGGGACGGTCGCAAATACGGCCAAGACCGATGGAGACAGGGCTGATTGGCATGAGCCCCTGCAGCAGTTTTTCGCAAAAGTCAAAGGCGTGAGCGGAATCGTTCTTTTCCAGGTTGATCATGCCCACGGCAGACTGACCGTCAGGCGTCATGCAGAAAAAGCTTCGGCAGTGGTTTTGCTCGATGCTGTTTAGGAATTGCCGCAGTTGCTCGCGGGTGGCTTTATCCGGCTTTTCATCAAATAGGAGCAGGCAGGCGCAGTAATAGGAGAAAGGCAGATCTACATGCAGCCAGTTGCATAGGTTTTCGCGGGACGAGGCATCGGCGTACTGGCCGCAGATAAGACGCAGAATGAAAGCGTCGCGCATTTGCTCATCCGAGAAGAGGGCGCTTTTTTCATTGCTTTCGTGCGCCAGGGCACTGTACTGTGCACAGGCGTTTCGCAGCACGTCGATGGTGCTGCCCGAGCCGCTCTGGGTATCGGGAAGCACACTGCGGAAATCATCAACCAGCGTGGCAATGGGCTCGGCCGCGCGGCGAGTGCCGATGAAGAGCAGACCAATTCCCAGGAGAATCAGCAAAGAACAGATGATGACCAGCACGCGGATGGCTGTTTCCACTGTGTGAAAGTGCGTGCTGACGGCATCGAGAATAATTAACGATGCGCCATTTGTCAAGGCCGCGGTGGAGCAGATATACTTTTCACCATTCACCGTCAGTTGACTGCGGCTGGGGGAGATAATCTCTGCTTGCGGAGAGGCAGCCATGGTATCGGGTAATGTGTGACTGCTCCACAGCACCTGACCAGCGCTGTCTACGATCAACCTGCGGCTGCTTGCCGCCTCGCTGGCAGGAGCGAGCATTTCGGACAAGGTGCTGTTTGTCAGCATAAAAATGGCGGTGGTTTTATTCAGCAAGGGCTGAATGAGCAAAAGGCGCGCTTCGTGAGACTTTGCGCCGAAGGCGGCGGTGGAGGTGAGGATGCTTGTGCCGGTATGCTCGAGCAGCGCGCGGAATGCTTCTTTATTTGGTATGTCATCAAAGAAGACCTGCAGTTCGGCCGTGCCCAGCACACTCAGCATCATTTTTTCATTCGGATAATAGAACATCAGGTTGTCATAACGATAAGAAGACGAATTGAAGCTTTTGATGGCCTCATAAGCGTAGTACTCGTTGCCGTGATATTTTGTTGGAGTTAGTGCGGCAATGACGCCAAGCTGACCTGACATGGAATCAAAATCTTCCAAAGCAAACTGCAATCGATCCGCTGTGATTTCGGCTTCGTGCTGCGCTGTGTCGTAGACTGTTTTTTCAAGGGAAGATTTAAGACTTGTGGAGAACCAGATAATAATGGCGGCAACGACAACAACAATGAAGCAAAAAAATGATAAGATGATAGGCCAAAAGAGTGTATGGTGCTCAAGGTGCGGCGCTATGCCGGCGGGCAGTTTGATTCTATATGAATGATGGCTGGCGTTCGAAGACATTTAAATTTCTCCTGTTCATTCTGGTGCTTATAGTATATCGGAGAAAAAAGAAACGGGCAAGCTTGAAATACGGGAAAAGCTGTAAAAAGATGCTCAAATATGTAGAATCTGGTATAGAAATCAACCTGTTTTCGCTTTCGCAAATTGATGTTCCATCCGGCGGAATGTAAAATAGACCATGAAAAGAGCAAGGAGGATGGATGTATGCAGATCGAATCTCCGCATAAGCTGTCCAGAAAAGAACTGGCGAAAAGAAGCAGGGCGCATACCTGGAAACTGATGAAGACCAATCGTGTGCTCTATTTGTTTTTGCTTCCGGCGTTTATTTATCTGATTATTTTTGAGTACTGGCCCATGTACGGTATTCAGATTGCATTCCGCAATTTCAACTTTGCCGACGGCATTACCGGCAGCGACTGGGCCGGGCTGAAGTGGTTTCGTTTTTTCTTCAGATCGCCGCAGTTCAAAAATGTCGTTAAGAATACGCTGTCCATTACCATTTACAATTTGGTGGCCGGCTTCCCACTGCCGATTATCCTGGCGCTGATTATGAACAGCATTCCCAGCCGGCGGTTTAAGCGCGTGGCGCAGACGATTACCTATCTGCCGCATTTTATCTCGGTGGTTGTGCTGGTTGGTATGATGAGCTGTATGTTCTCGCTCAATTCCGGCTGGGTAAACGGTGTTATTAAACAGTTTGGCGGTGCGCCTGTGCATCTGATGGGCGAGGCCAAATACTTCCGGCATGTTTATGTTTGGTCCGGCGTTTGGCAGGGAATGGGCTGGGGCTCTATCATTTATCTGGCGGCCCTGACCAGTATTGATCCTACGCTGCATGAGGCGGCGATGATCGATGGCGCCGGCAAGCTGCGCCGCATCTGGCATGTGGACATTCCCGGTATTCTGCCTACGGTATCCATCATGCTGATCATGCGTTTTGGCTCGATGA
>JAZQXQ010000086.1:0-2393 GCA_045632965.1 Clostridia bacterium | reverse complement strand
ATACAGAAATGCCCCGCGATGTGCGGGGCATTTACTGTTATTCTAGCAACTCCATCGCCCATTTTCTTGCCACCTTCACCGCGGTAGGCATGGGTAGATTGTTCAGTTCTTCTGCGGTGACAAATTGATAGCCCGGCTTTTTACGCACGTCAGTGGCTTCGAAATGGTAGATTTTCATGTTCCAGATGCGATGTGTGAAGATGTGCCGCGCTTCGCCGAGATGGGTTTTCAGCTGCGCTTCGATGCCCATGGCGCGCAGCTTTTTTTCAAGGCCCGCGGGCGTGTCGTCGTTCTCCAGCAGCAGGAAAACCCACAAGCCTTTGAGCAGCGCCGCATCGCGCTGCTGCACGAGGATTCTGCCGTTATGCGTCACCAGCGCCACACCCATCTGTACGGGCTTAGGCGGCTTGGTGGCGGCGCGGACGGGCAAAAGCTCGGCGTCGTCTTCAAGATGCGCATCGCATTTATCCTTTAGCGGGCAGCGCGCGCAGTCCGGTGTGCCGGGCAGGCAGATTGTTGCGCCCAGATCCATCAGCGCCTGATTCCAGTCGCCCGGGCGCTCGCGGTCGATGTACTCCCGGCCCAGTTCCTCGATTTGCTGCTTGATGGAGGGGATGCCTACGTCCTCGCGCACGCCGTGCACGCGGGAGATCACACGCGTGAGATTGCCGTCAATCGCGGGATAGGGCAGCCGATAGGCGATGGAGCAGATAGCTGCGGCGGTGTAATCGCCAATGCCGGGCAGTGCGCGGACGGCCTCATAAGTGCGCGGAAAGCGATCATCGTATTCTTCGTGGATGATCTTGGCCGCCTTGTGCAGATTGCGCGCACGGGAGTAATAGCCAAGGCCCTCCCAGTATTTGAGCACTTCCTGCTCATCCGCCAGCGCCAGCTCCCGTACATCGGGGAAGCGGCGCAGAAAGCGCGTGAAATAGCCGCTCACCGTTTCGGTGCGCGTTTGCTGTAGCATAATTTCCGAAATCCAGATCGCATAGGGATCGCGCGTGCCGCGGAAGGGCAGCACGCGTTTAAATTCATCATACCAGGGCAAAAGCTGCGCGTAGGGCATAGGGGACTCCTTTAAATAAGATGATATCAGTATAACAAAAATCGGCGTTGTTGGGAAGAAAAATAAAAAACAGGCTCAAATATAAACAAAACGCAATATTCGCCTTGATTTTCTGATATTTGCAGGTGAAAATCATAAAATAATTCTGAAAAACACTTGTATTTATCCGGAATATGCGTTAAAATATGGGTGTAAGGCGGTTAGCACTCAATAAACAAGAGTGCTAACAACTCTTAAATAAGCTATTATTTTACGAGGAGGACATTCTCATGACGATCAAACCCCTGGGTGACCGTGTGGTCATCAAAAATGTAGAAGCCGAAGAAACCACCAAGAGCGGCATCATCCTGACCAATGCGGCCAAGGAAAAGCCCCAGATGGCGCAGGTGCTGGCTGTCGGCCCCGGCGGCAATGTGGATGGCAAGGAAATCAAAATGCATGTGGAAGTCGGCCAGAAGGTGATTTATTCCAAGTATGCCGGCACCGAAGTGAAGATTGATGGTCAGGAAGTGATCATCGTCCGTCAGGCGGATATCCTGGCGATTGTCGAATAAGCATTTTGTCTATTTTTTTAAAAGGAGATTATTATTATGGCAAAGCAGATTAAGTTTGGCGAAGACGCGCGCCGCGCGCTTGAAAAGGGCCTGAATACCCTGGCCGATACCGTTAAAATTACCATGGGCCCCAAGGGCCGCAATGTCGTGCTGGATAAGAAGTACGGCGCTCCCCTCATCACCAATGACGGCGTGACCATCGCCAAGGAAATCGAACTGGAAGATCCCTTTGAAAATATGGGCGCGCAGCTGATTAAGGAAGTTGCCACCAAGACCAATGACGTGGCCGGCGACGGTACCACCACCGCTACTCTGCTGGCGCAGGCGATTGTCCGCGAAGGCATGAAGAACCTGGCTGCCGGCGCCAACCCCATGGTGCTGCGTCGTGGCATTGAGGCCGCTACCGAAGAGGCTGTGGCTGCGCTGGGCGAACTGTCCCGTCCCGTGAGCGGCAAGCATGACATCGCGCAGGTTGCCTCTATTTCTGCCGGCGACGAAACCATCGGTCAGCTGATCTCCGACGCTATGGAAATCGTGGGCCAGGACGGCGTAATCACCGTGGAAGAAAGCAAGACCATGAAGACCGAGCTGACCACCACCGAGGGCATGCAGTTTGACCGCGGCTATGCTTCTGCCTACATGGTAACCGATACCGATAAGATGGAAGCGGTGCTGGATAATCCCTATATCCTGATCACCGACAAGAAGATTTCCAACATTCAGGAGATCCTGCCCCTGCTCGAGCAGATCGTGCAGACCGGCAAGAAGAT
>JAZQXQ010000085.1:0-2585 GCA_045632965.1 Clostridia bacterium | reverse complement strand
TCGCCGGGCTGCATCAGCAGATGCGCCTCAGCATAATGGCGCAGCGGCTCGTAATGCCCCGCGCCGCGCACGGAATCGGCAATGGTTTCACGATACAGAATACTGCCTTCGCTGAAGGATACGGGCATTTTGAAGCGATCGCGCATCACGCGGCCGATGATTTCCAATTGCACGTCACCCATCAATTGCACATGGATTTCCTGCAGCCGTTCATGCCACACCACACGCAGCATGGGATCTTCTTCCTCGAGCAATTTCAGATTGCGCAGCGCCGCGTGCGCATCGCAGCCCGCCGGCAGCAGCACCTGATAGGTAAACGCAGGCTCCATCAAAGGTGCTTCGCCGTCATTCTCCGCGCCAAGGCCTTCGCCCGGGCGCGTAAAGGAAAGCCCTGTCACGGCGCATACCGTACCGGCCTCCGCCTGATCGACAGTTGCAAACTTTGCGCCGGAATACAAGCGGATCTGCCCCACCTTTTCCGACCACACATTTTCCTCCGGCATGTCGGCACGGCGATTGCTCAGCATATCGCGCACCCGCAGCGTACCGCCGGTGATTTTCATATAGGTCAGCCTTGCGCCCTGCGGATCGCGGGCGATCTTATACACCCGCGCGCCAAAAGGCTGGGGATATTCTTTCCGCGGGCCGAAGCGCACCAGCGCATCAAGCAGCGCTTCGACGCCCTCCATTTTAAGCGCCGAGCCGAAAAAGCAGGGAAATACATTGCGCTGCGCTACCTGCGCGGCGACGAGGCTGTCGGATATCGTGCCGTTGGACAGATACTGGCTGAGCATGCTCTCCGAGCACATGGCCAGCGTATCCATCAGATCCTCCGCGGCAAAATCCATACAGTCGGGCGACAAGGTTTCCTGCAGCTGGCAAAGCAGCGCTTCCCTGTCTGTGCCCGGCTGATCCATTTTATTGACAAACAAAAACACCGGCACATTGTATCGTTTGAGCAGCCGCCAGAGTGTCAGCGTATGCCCCTGCACGCCGTCCGCGCCGCTGATTAAAAGCACGGCGCAATCCATCACCTGCAGCGCGCGCTCCATCTCGCTGGTAAAATCAACGTGCCCCGGCGTATCCAGCAGCGTAATATCCACGTTTTTCCATGAGAGCCTTGCCTGCTTGGAAAAAATCGTGATCCCGCGCTCCTTTTCCTGCACGTCGGTATCCAGGAAAGCATCCCGGTGATCCACGCGCCCGAGCTTTCTGATCTCGCCACTTTGAAAGAGCATGCCCTCCGACAGCGTTGTTTTTCCGGCATCAACGTGGGCCAGCAGCCCTGTCACCAGTTTTCGTTTCTGCGTTTGCACCCAATCATCCTTCACTGATAAACTGTGTATAGTATAATGCTTTTCCTGCTTTTTTTCAATGCGCTGCGCGATATTGACAAACGCCGCCGAAGCTTTCTATAATAACATCAACAACGATTCACGGGAGCTATGCATGACCGAAAACAAACACCTTGATGAACTGTGTCAGCGCGCCGCCAAGCGCAATATCGCCCTGTTCAGCCGTTTTCTCAATCTTGCCGAGCAAAAAGAGGCGGAGATTGCCGCCCGCAAGGCCGGCGCTGCCTATCTTTTGTGGGGCGGTGCAGAGGATTGCGAGCGCAGGATGCTGGGCGCCGGCAGCGATGAAGCGCCGGAAACCTACGAATTTCCGCTTGCCTGTCTGAAAATTACACCCAAGAGCGCCAAGTTCTCAAGCCCCCATGCGCACCGCGATGTGCTGGGCTCGCTGATGGGCCTTGGCTTTGAGCGCGAATTGATCGGCGATATCATCATCCGCGAGGACGCGGCCTATGTGTTCTGCACGGACAAAATGGCGCTGTTCATCTGCGAAAATCTGCCGAAAATCGGCAATACTGCCGTCAACTGCGTGGAAGCTCCGCCGCCTGAAGGCCCGCTGCGCCAGGTAAAGGAAGTGCGCGTGCAGGTCACGTCCCCGCGCCTTGACGCCATTGTGGGGCATCTGTTCCGCCTCAGCCGCACCGATGCGCAAACACTCTTCCGTCAGGGCCGCATCATGGTGGACGACAGCGAATGCACGCACACAGATTACGCGCTCAAGGAAGGGCAGGTCGTCTCCGTGCGCGGGTTCGGAAGATTCCGCTACATGGGCGTTGACAGTCTGAGCAAAAAAGGCAAAAGCAACATACGCATTGCCTTATATAGCTGATCGGTTAACACAGGACGCATTCATTGTTGAATCGCGTTCTTTTTTTCTGCGGTATATCATGCTATAATACAATTAACCTGCCTCGTTATGAAAGGAAAGATCGCCATGCTGTATCCGAAAAATCAATCGCCGCAGCTCTCCGAGCAGCTGTTCAAAAATCCCACCTGCGAATACCGCGGCACGCCGTTCTGGGCATGGAACGGAAAAATGAACGTCGATACGCTTGATGAGCAGATCGACATGATGAAAAAGATGGGCCTGGGCGGGTTTCACATGCATGTGCGCACAGGCATGGGCAGCCCGTATCTTGACGAAGAGTTCATGGGCTACATCCGTTTTTGCGTGGAAAAGGCCAAAAAAGAAAACATGCTCGCCTGGCTCTACGATGAGGACCGCTGGCC
>JAZQXQ010000084.1:0-4595 GCA_045632965.1 Clostridia bacterium | reverse complement strand
GACCTTGGTATCGTCGCCGGCGCGGGTGACGGTACGAGGATCAACACGGGCAATAACGTTCTCTTCCTTGCCGGAAGTGGTGAGGTACAGATAGGTTTCGGAACCCATCAGCTCGGTAACTTCAACGTGAACGTTCATGGTGCTTTCGGGATGGGCAGCCACGTAGTCGGGAGCGTCGTCCATGTTTTCGGGACGGATACCCATGATGACTTCCTTGCCGATGTAGGATTCATCCTTGAACTTGGCGATCTTCTCGGCGGGCACCAGGATCTTGTTGTCGCCGAAGATGGCGTACACCTTGCCGTCAGCCTTTTCCAGCTTGACGTCGAAGAAGTTCATCTGGGGAGAGCCGATGAAGCCGGCAACGAACTTGTTGGTGGGATAGTCGTAGTTGTTCTGGGGAGTATCGACCTGCTGGATGAAGCCATCCTTCATGATAACGATACGGGAACCCATGGTCATGGCCTCGGTCTGGTCATGGGTAACGTAGATGAAGGTGGTCTGCAGCTTCTGATGCAGCTTGGTGATTTCGGTACGCATCTGCACGCGCAGCTTGGCGTCCAGGTTGGACAGAGGTTCGTCCATCAGGAAGACCTTGGGCTCACGAACGATGGCGCGACCCAGGGCAACGCGCTGGCGCTGACCGCCGGACAGAGCCTTGGGCTTACGGTTGAGCAGGAACTCGATGCCCAGGATGCGGGCAGCTTCTTCCACGCGGCGCTTGATCTCATCCTTGGGGGTCTTGCGCAGCTTCAGACCGAAGGCCATGTTGTCATACACGGTCATGTGGGGATACAGAGCGTAGTTCTGGAATACCATGGCGATGTCGCGATCCTTGGGAGCGACGTCGTTGACCAGCTTGTCACCGATGAACAGTTCGCCGTCGGAGATTTCTTCCAGACCCGCGACCATGCGCAGGGTGGTGGACTTACCGCAGCCGGAAGGACCGACCAGAACGATAAATTCCTTGTCTTCGATATCCAGGCAGAAATCGCTTACCGCGGTTACACCGCCCTGATAGATCTTGTAAATGTGTTTGAGGGTTACGCTTGCCATTGAGACATCCTCCTTTGAATTTTCGGGACATGATGGAAAAAGGCGGCTCCTTGCCGATGCACAGACCTGCCGCTCGTTTTCAGTGCTTTTATTATATAGAAAAAACTGCAAAAAAACCATCCTCAAAACTCCACAAATATTTGCTGGAAAGAAGCCTCAATTCTTGTTCTGTTTGGATAAAAATGCACCAAATGCGGCATTTGATAGGAAAATCCAGCACAAACGCGGACGAAAATGCAGGAGAAAGTGCTCTTTATTATGCTAAATAGAAGAAAAATGCATTTTTCGATGCAGTTTTTTGCGCGCGAAAACGGGGGAGAAGCATTGAAACGGAATTGCTCGTATGCTATAATAACAACAAAACAGGCGTAGTATTGCCAAATAAGGAGGCTGACAAAGATGAAGAAAATGCTTTGTGTGATTTTGTGCATGCTGCTGGCGCTGCCTTGTGCATTGTGCGAGACGGCGGCGGGCGATTCCGTGGCGGAAAATGCGCCGTACGAGGGCGCGTGGACGGACATCGGCGGCGGGCTGGAAGTGTATCTGCCGACGGACTGGGAACTGTCCGACGGTACGTTCTATGATTTCAGCGCTTACTGGCATCATTACAGCGGTCAGTCCTGCACGCTCAAAACGCAGAAAACCAGCAAACAGTTTGAGTCGATTGAGGCGATGTGCAAAGCTTATGCCATGCTGCGGGCGGAAATCATGGAGATCAACGGTTTCCGTCTGGTGGACAAGCTGAAAAATGTTGCCGAGGCGCAGGATGCGGGCGTGAAAAACTGGCAGTGGCTGGCGGATGACGGCGCGGCCTGGCTGCTGGAATTTGAAATGAAGAGTGATTTTGACGAATTGACGGAAGAAACAAAGGCCATGGGCGAATATGTGCTTGCCTCGCTGCGCAAAATTGCACAATAAACCGTAATAATCAAAGAAGGAAGTCACATACGACTTCCTTCTTTTTGTACGCGTTTTATGCGGTTATTTCAGCGCATCGGCGCCGCCGGGGAGAATGACGCCCGTTTCGGTGAAGGTTTGTCCGCGGCCGACGTTGTATTCTGTCAGCAGCGGCAGTGTGCCGCCGTTTTCCTTGGTGGTGGGGTAATAGAGATAGCGGCGCGTGCGCTCTTCGCTTTCGTCCAGATCGAATACGCTTGTGCCTTCATAAGGCAGGTTGCACAATTCAAGGATTGTCGCGTGCATGTCGCTCACGTGCGCCATGGCGTGATTATCCGTGATTTCCCCCGTGCTGCCGGCGGGCTTGATCATGAGAATGGGGGAGGAGGGGCCTTCGTCGAATCTTCCGTGGTCGGCGGTGATGATGATGTTGGCGCTGTCGTAGAGGCCGGCTTTCTTCATATCCTCAAAGATGCGGCCGAGGAAACGGAACACGCCGCGCGTCTGCTCCACGGCCGTGGCGTTCCAGCTGCCCACATGATTGCCGTAGGCGTCCATATCGCAGGGCAGGTGCGAGCCGTTGATGTGATAGACGGAGAAGGATTTATCGTATTCGTCGCTCACCGTCAGGCCCTTTTCGTCGTAGCTGCGGATGACGGCGAAATTATCCTTGAGGAAGGGGATGGCCTCGCCGTCGGAGGATTTGTAATCGCCAAACTCGCCCGAATAGAAGGTGAACTGGGGCTTGAGCAGATGCGGCATATAGCGGAAGGAGACGAACTCCAGCATCTTGTTCCACACGCCCGTGTGCGAGCCGATGGTGAGGTTTGCTTCTATTATATTGCCGGCGCGGCCGACCAGGCTGCGGGAGACGTAGGTTTCGGAGGTGTAGATGCGCACGTTCCAGTCGTTTTCAAGCAGCGTATCGTACAGCTTTACGTCATCGTAGGCGCGGTCGATATAGCCCTCGATGGTCTCATCATTATTGTACCATTCGCCCGTCAGCAGGTATACAAGGCCCATTTTGGTCTTGGAGTAGGAGCCGGCGTAATCGGCAAAATAGGTGAAGCCGTCAAAGGCAGCAAGCGCCTCGGGATCGGTATCGCGGATCTCGGGCAGGTACGTCAGATCGCAGGCGTCCACCACGAAGACCACGGTGTTTTCCTCGCTGGCCATTTTGAAGGCGTCCTTTTCGGACACAATCCAGTCAAGGGATTTATCCTCCACCGGGCGGGTGAGGAAAACGCTGGTGAGCGCCACCAATTGCATGACCACCATCATCAGCGCGGCAAAGCGCGTGCATTTATGGAAAAGCTTGCGCTTTTTGAGGGCAAAGATAATCACCGCGGCGGGCACGATCAGCCAAAAGAGCGTATCGAATACCGCGTAGAGCGTGTAGCTTTCCCAAGGGATGGCGCGGCCGTCCAATTCGCCGTAATCGGCGTTGATGAAATTGCCCTGCAGATAAAAGCACAGCGCCAGAGAAATCAGCACGGCGCTCATCACGCGGCGGGCCTTGATAGGCAAAAGGCAGCCGATCACGATCAAAAGAAGCAGGGAAATGACAAAGGTATACAGCGCCTGGGGCAAAATGCCCCACAGGCTGAACCACATCTCACTCTGATTGAGCATGTACTGCTCGGCGGGCGCAAAGATAAAATAGGTAAAGCATAGCGCAAGGGCGGCGGGGATGAGCGTTTTCATACCGCCCATCTTTTTCTTTTTGGTCTGTGTCATAAAAAATACCTCCGGAAAATGACAGCATTTTTTCTATTATAGCATGCAATTTCGTCAAACACCAGCAAAAGCGCATGGCCATCAATGGAAGAGTTTGCAAAAAGGCGGCATTTTCGGCGACGGACTAAGCAAAGTGCGCGCAAAACCGATAAAGCGGGCGAATTTTTGTTGCAGATGGCAAGCGTGTGGCTTGAAAACCACATACGGGGTGTGCTATAATAAATTCGTCTGTAAAAATACCCGCTTTGTCCGCTTGCGGACGGCGGCAGTACTTGAAAGGGATGAAATCATGTACGACGCAATTATCATCGGCGCGGGCGTGATCGGCTGTGCCGTTGCGCAGCAGCTGGCCAAGTACAGCGGCAAGATCGCTGTGATCGACCGCATGGAAGACGTGGCTGACGGCGCCAGCAAGGCCAACAGCGGCATCGTGCACGCCGGCTTCGACGCGCATCCTGGCACTGAAAAGGCTCGCCTGAACGTAAAGGGCAGCAAGATGTACGGCAAGCTCGCGAAGGAGCTGGGCGTTCCTTATGGCCAGCCCGGCGCTCTGGTTCTGGGCTTCTCTGAAGAAGACCGTCCCACCCTCGAAAAGCTTCTGGCTCAGGCCGTTGCCAACGACGTGGAAGGCTGCCGCATCATTGAGCGTGAAGAGATTCTCAAGATGGAACCCAACACCAACCCTGAGGTTGTGTGCGCCCTGCATGCGCCCACCAGCGGTCTGGTGTCTCCCTACGAAATGACCTGCGCCCTGGCCGACAGCGCGGCTGAAAACGGCGCCGAGTTCATCCTCGATAACCCCGTCATCGAAGTGAAGCCCACCGAAGACGGCAACTGGCTGGTTATCACCGCCCGTGATGAGTACAAGACCCGCGCGGTCGTCAACTGCGCCGGCATGGGCTCCG
>JAZQXQ010000083.1:0-3298 GCA_045632965.1 Clostridia bacterium | reverse complement strand
AGAAGGTTTTGAGCACGTACGTTGCGGAAATGGTCGGCGAGGGCTGCAGCCCTTCCTTGAAGGCCCTTGCGCGCACGGCGGCGGTATCCTGAATGGTAAAGGGCCCCGTGTATTCGATGGAGTTAAGGAGCGTGGGCACGGAGCCATCCAGCGTATAGCGCACGGTGGTGCCGAGGGGCACGGTGATTTCTACCGTGACGTCGGTGGAATAAAGGCCGCTTGCCGTTGCGAAGGCGGGCGTTTCGGTAAAGCCGCGGAAGCCCACGGTGTTGGCCGTGCCGGGCGTAGGCGCGTCATAATAAAAAAAGCCGCCCAGGCCCCAGGTGCGTCCGTAGCTGTAATCGGTGGGAATTTCCGGCAGATAGAGCTTATCCAGCACATAGCCCGTGGCGTCCGACAGCGTCAGCGTTTCGCCGCCGGCGCGCGTGAGCTTGATGGAGGAATGGAGCTTGCTGGCGTCGCTGCCGGCCTTTAAGCTGCCGTCCAGCAGCACGATCTTGTATTCGCCCGGCCAGATGGTGGTGCCCTCCGGGAACTGCCATTTGCGCGGCCAGTTGATGTTGTCCGAAAGCCCCCAGCCCGACATATTGACGGGCTCCGTGCCGGCGTTGTAGATTTCTACCCAGTCGGTGTTGTCTTCGCCATAGACGGCCACGACGTAGTCGTTGGAGGACATCACTTCGCTGATATAGACCTTGGAGTTATTGAGCGCGCGCAGATAATCGTCTGCGCGCGCGATGCCGTTGTCGTCATTGGCTGCGCCGGGGGTAGCCAGGGTGTATACCTTCCAGGTGTTGGTCTTGTCGTCGCGGCCGTAGCTGCAGTCGACGGAGAGATTTTCGTACTTGACGCGGTCAACCAGCTGGCCCAAAACATTGCACAGCGTGATCGTCTCGCCCTCGGCGGCCAGGCCGAAATTGGTATGGGGATAGCCCGTTTCCGCGCCGTCCAGATCAAGGCCGGAGCAGAAGACGATATAATACTGACCGGGCTCGATATAGGCGTTCTCCGGGAAAACCCATTTGAGCATGTTGTCTTCGTTATCGCTGAGCGCGTAATTTTTGAGATAAATGCGCTCGCCGGAGGCGTTGTACAGCTCGATCCAGTCCTGCAGTTCGCCGTTTTCGTCGCGCAGACCGCTGCGGGGCGCGGCCATCACTTCGCTGATGCGCAGGGCGTTGGCTTCGATCGTGTGGCTGGCAAGGTACGCCACGTGGCCGTCCTCGGTGTTGTCAAAGCCGGGGGAGTACTGATCGGTGAGGGAGAAGGTGCCGTCCTCCATACGGGCGTAAACTTCATTGGTGTTGAGGGTGGGGAACTCCACGCTGTCGATCACATAGCCCGTGGGGTTGAAGATGAACACCGATTCGCCGATGGAGGAAAGCTTGAATTTGGCGTGATAGGCGCCGTTATCCAGGGTGTTTTGATTGACGCCGTCGCAGAAGACAAGCACCTTTTCGCCGGGCTGCAGAATCTGCGCGGGGAAAAGGAAGATGGCCTTGTCGCTGCGGTCAGAGAGTGTCACGCCGTCAAGATCGATGGGCGCGTCGGAAATATTGGCGATCTCCACCCAGTCGGCAAAGGCGCCGTTGTCATCCGGCAGGGCGCTGGCGTTGGCAGCCATGATTTCGCTGATCACAAGGCCCTTGTATGCGCCGCCCGAGGTGCCGTCGGCATTGAAGGCCTGCTGCACGGGCGTTTTGGGCGCAAGAATGATGGCGATGATCACAAAAGCAAAGAAAAAGATCAGCGCCGGGATGCGTGTATCTGCTCTGCGGCGGCGTTTTTTGCCGCGCGTGCGTCGAACGGTTTGAGGCATGTGCGTCTCCTTTGAAAGTGCGAAATGGTGTCAGACAAAATCATTATATCATACATTATACAAAATAGGAAAGTTAATATTTGAGAATAGCGCAATTGTTTACACTTTGGCCTTGCTTCGCGCCTCGATTTCGTCCATTTTCTTTGTGAGCTTCAGCATTTCCCCGCAGGCGATCTTCAGCGCGTCGGCGTCTGTCGCTTTGACGGGCAGCGGCAGGAAAAGCCCGGGGATGCGCGCGGCGGAGAAGCGGATATCGCTGCCCTCCATCGCTTCGCTGAGCTGATTGAGATCGGGCACGTAGCGCATATCAAAGCGGAACAATACGCCCAGCGGCTGGCGGATAGCCACCGATACGCCAAAGCGCGCGCACATGGCGCGCAGGTGCGATACGTCCAGCAGCGTCATCACGCTCTCCGGCGGCTCGCCGAAGCGGTCGATCATCTCGTCAATGATATCCGCGCGGTCGGACAGCGTGCGCAGCATGGAAATGCGCTTGTAGATTTCCACGCGCTGCGCGCCGCCGCGCACATAGGTATCGGGCAGGAAGGCGTTGACCTTGAGCTCCACGCGCGTTTCCAATTCGTCCGGGGCGGGCTTTTCGCCGCGCGCCTCGCGCACAGCCTCTTCAATCAGCTTGCAGTACATATCGTAGCCGACGGTGGAAATATGTCCGCTCTGCTCGGGGCCGAAGATATCGCCCGCGCCGCGGATCTCCAGATCGCGCATGGCGATGCGGAATCCTGCGCCGAACTCCGTGAACTCGCGGATAGCGGCAAGGCGCTTTTCGGCGTTTTCGCTGAGCGCTTTGGCGGGGCGCACGGTGAAATACGCATAAGCTACGCGATTTGAGCGGCCCACGCGCCCGCGCAGCTGATAGAGCTGCGAGAGGCCAAAGCGGTCGGCGTCGTAGATGATGATGGTGTTGGCCGTGGGCACGTCCAGGCCGTTTTCAATGATCGTGGAGCACAGCAGCACGTCGTACTTGCCGCCGTAGAAATCCAACATCACGTCTTCCAGCGCGTTTTCCTTCATCTGTCCGTGGCCGATACCGATGCGCGCTTCGGGCACCAGCTGGCGCAGTCGCGCGGCGAAAGCGTCGATATTCTGCACGCGGTTGTAGAGGAAATACACCTGCCCCTCGCGCGCCATTTCGCGCAGGATGGCGTCGCGGATGACGCTTTCGTTGTAGTCCATCACATACGTCTGCACGGGAATGCGCTGCTCGGGCGGCGTTTCCAAAAGGCTCATATCGCGCACGCCCACCATGCTCATGTGCAGTGTACGCGGGATGGGCGTGGCGCTGAGCGTCAGTACATCCACGTTTTTTTTCATATTCTTGATCATTTCCTTGTGCGCTACGCCGGCTGCGTCAGCGGCGGCTTGACCGAACTCTGCCAGGTCTCTGTCATCAGGCTCAAAAATCAGATAATCCATTATACGATCACCTGAAATTTTTTAGCCTGTTCTTTAGCCAGAGCG
>JAZQXQ010000082.1:0-8418 GCA_045632965.1 Clostridia bacterium | reverse complement strand
CTGTTGATATGGCGCCTCCCGTAGAAAAGGAACGCGTATCCAACTACGATCCCAACAAGAAGAACTATATCCGCCAGCACGATCCGGAGCGCGTGGCCAAGAACCGCAAGCAGCTGGCTCGTGAAAACTTCAGCGGCTATGATGATGAAGTGATCCGCGGCGGCCGCCGTGCCCGCGCCACCAAGAAGCCCAGCGCGCAGCAGATGATGGCTCCCATCAAGATCGAAAAGGCCTTCATGACTGCCGAGACGATCACCGTCAAGGACCTGACCGAGCGCATCGGCAAGCCCGCCGG
This sequence comes from Clostridia bacterium, assembly GCA_045632965.1. Lineage (GTDB taxonomy): Bacteria > Bacillota > Clostridia > Christensenellales > Aristaeellaceae > SFMI01. Next base: position 8,123 of record JAZQXQ010000082.1, on the reverse strand, counting down.
CGAAATCCTCAAGAAGCTGCTCATGCTGGGCATCATGTCCAACATCAACAGCGAGCTGGATTTCGACACCGCCAGCCTCGTCTGCGCCGACTTTGGCGTTGAGCTGGAAATGAAGCTGGACAAGACCGCTGAAGACGAACTGATCGAAACCGACTTCGAGGACGCCGAGCGCGTGGCCAAGAACCGCAAGCAGCTGGCCAAGGCGCATGCCAACTATAACGGCCGCATGGATGATGAAGTGGTCCGCGGCGGCAAGCGCGCCCGCGCCAGCAAGAAGGTGTCCGCGCAGCAGATGATGGCGCCCATCGTGATCGATAAGGCGTACATGACCGCCGAGACCATCACCGTTAAGGATCTGACCGAGCGCATCGGCAAGCCCGCCGGCGAAATCCTCAAGAAGCTGTTCCTGCTGGGCATCATGGCCAACATCAACAGCGAGCTGGACTTTGACACCACCTCTTTGGTCTGCTCCGAGTTCGGCGTTGAACTGGAAATGAAGCTGGCGCACACCGCGGAAGATGCTCTGGACGAAGAGAACTTCGAGGACGCCGAGGAAGATCTCCAGCCCCGTCCTCCGGTCATTACCATCATGGGTCACGTTGACCATGGTAAGACTTCTCTTCTGGACTACATCCGCAAGGCGCACGTTACTGCCGGCGAAGCTGGCGGTATTACCCAGCACATCGGCGCCTACACCGTCAAGGTGGACGGCCGCATGATTACTTTCCTTGATACTCCCGGCCATGAGGCCTTCACTGCCATGCGCGCCCGCGGCACCCAGGCGACGGATATCGCCGTGCTGGTTGTTGCGGCTGACGACGGCGTGATGCCCCAGACCGTTGAATCCATCAACCATGCCAAGGCTGCCGGCGTGCCGATCATCGTTGCCATCAACAAGATGGACAAGGAAACGGCCAATCCCGACCGCATCAAGCAGGATCTGACCAATTACAGCCTGGTTTGCGAAGACTGGGGCGGCGACACCATCATGGTGCCTGTCAGCGCCAAGACCGGCGACGGTGTGGAGGATCTGCTGGAGATGATTCTCCTGCAGGCCGACGTGCAGCAGCTGCGCGCCAATCCCAACCGCCGTGCCCGCGGCGTGATCATCGAAGCCAAGCTGGATAAGAACCGCGGTCCTCTGGCCACCGTTCTTCTGCAGAACGGCACGCTGCGCGTGGGCGACAACATTGTTGCCGGCATGGCCTTCGGCCGTGTGCGCGCGCTGCTCAATGACCGCGGCGAGCGCGTGAAGGAAGCCGGCCCCTCGATGCCTGTTGAAATCGCGGGCTTTGCGGAAGTTCCCGAAGCCGGCGACGACATGATGGCGGTTGAAGATGATAAGCTCGCCCGTCAGGTTGCCACCGAGCGCCGTGAAAAGCAGAAGGCTGCCCGCAGCGCCACCACCAAGGTATCGCTTGACAACTTGTTTGACAATATCAACGAAGGCAAGCTCAAGAACCTCAACCTCATCATCAAGGCTGACGTTCAGGGCTCCGTTGAGGCCGTCAAGCAGGCGCTGGCCAAGCTGGGCAATGACGAAGTGAAGGTGCACGTGCTGCACAGCGCAGTCGGCGCCATCACCAAGGACGACGTCAACCTCGCCTCTGCCTTTGACGCCATCATCATCGGCTTCAATATCCGTCCCGACTCCAGCGCGCGCGACGCTGCCGCCCGTGAGAACGTGGATATCCGCCTGTACCGCATCATCTACCAGGCCATTGAGGATATCGAAGCTGCCATGAAGGGCATGCTGGCGCCCAAGTACGTGGAAGAAGTTATCGGCCACGCTGAGGTGCGCAGCGTCTTCAAGATTACCGGCGCCGGTACCATTGCCGGTTCCTACGTCAAGGACGGTCACCTGCAGCGCAATGCCTTCTTCCGCCTGGTGCGTGACAACGTGGTGGTGTTCGAGGGCAAGGTTTCCTCCCTGCGCCGCTTCAAGGACGACGTCAAGGAAGTGGCCGAGGGCTACGAGTGCGGCGTTGGTCTTGAAAACTACAACGATCTGAAGGAAAACGATATGATCGAATGCTTCATCCAAAAAGAAGTTGAAGCCTGAGGTATAAAGCATTGAGCAAGTTACGCATTGATATGATTTCCGAGGAGATCCGCCGCGAAGTGGATCGAATCATCCGCGAGGATATGAGTGACCCGCGTCTGGGTGGTACATATTGTATCACCCGCGCGGAGGTCACGCGTGATCTGCGCTATGCCAAGATGTACGTCAGTATTCTGGAAGACGACAAGGCGGCGGGCGTGATGAGCGCGCTGAAGTCCGCGGCGGGCTTTATCCGCCGGGAGCTTGGGCATAATCTGTCGCTGCGCTATACGCCCGAGCTGCAGTTTGTGCATGACCAGAATATTGCCTACGGTGTGCATGTTGCCTCCATCCTGCGCGGCATCACTCCTGCGGAAGAGAACAACGAAAATGAAAATGATCTTTGATCCCACGATGCTGTCCGCTCTTTCGGGTGCGGACAGCTTTATGGTGTGTACGCATGTGCGCCCGGACGGCGACGCGATCGGCTCGCTCCTGGCCACGGGCAGGCTGTTGAAAGCAATGGGCAAGCAGGTGACGCTTGTTTGTCAGGATCCTGTGCCCGAAAAGTATTTCAATTACTTTGAAGATGCAAAAGCGGTGATTGCGCCTGCGCAGGCGAAAGATATGCGATTTGACGCGGCGATGGCTGTGGATGTGGCTTCTCCCGAGCGCATGGGCGAGGCGCTCACTTTGTTTGAAAACGCGAAGGTGACGCTGCAGATTGACCACCACGCGGGCAATCCGGGCTATGCGCAGTACAATGCGGTGGATGACAAAGCCAGCGCGGCGGGAGAATTGATCGTGCAGCTGTACGATGCGCTGAGTGTGCCTATGGATGATGCTGCGGCGGAGCAGCTGTATGTCGCCATCAGCACGGATTCGGGCAATTTCACCTTCAATTCCGTCAGCACGCAGACCTTCGCCGCCATGCAGCGGCTGATGGAAAGCGGCCTTGATATTTCCAAGGTGAATGTCGCTTTGTTCAAGGATCGCAAGGTGCAGCAGGTCAAAATGCTCTCTTGTGCGCTGCATACGCTGACATTCTTTGCAGATGGACAGGCTACGCACATGTTTGTGACGCAGAAGGATCTGAAAGAAGCGAACGCCGGCAGCGAGTATCTCAACGGCATTGTCAACGCCGGCCTTGATATTGAAGGCGTGAAAATCACTTTCATGGGCGATGAGTTGCCCGACGGCAGCTGGAAGATTTCGCTGCGCGCCAAGCCGGGTTATCATGTGAATGATATTGCGGCGCAGTTTGGCGGCGGCGGGCATCAGCTGGCGGCCGGCTGCAGAATCAGCGCGCCGTATGAAGAAGTGTGCGCTGTGCTGAAGGCTTTGATCGAAGATCAGCTGAGGAAATAATGGAAGGTTTTATCAACGTACTCAAGCCCCCCGGCATGTCATCGGGCGCTGTGGTGGCCATGGTCAAGCGGCTGACAGGCTTGAAGGTGGGCCATTGCGGCACGCTGGATCCCGAGGCCTCGGGCATACTGCCCATTATGGTAGGCCGCGCGACAAGGCTTTTTGACTTCATGGTCGAAAAGGAAAAGACGTATCTGGCGGAAGTGGCCTTCGGCTTTTCTACCGATACGCAGGATGCGCAGGGTACGGCGATTGCGCTGGGAGAAAACTATCCCGGGATCGAGGCTGTCAAGGCTGCCGCGCAGCAGCTGACGGGCGATATCATGCAAAAGCCGCCGATCTTTTCGGCATTGAAAAAGGACGGCGAGCCGCTGTATAAGCTGGCGCTCAAGGGCAAACTGCCCGATATTCCCGTGCGCCCCATCCATGTGGAGAGGATCGACGTGATCTGCGAAACGCCGCGGCACGGGTTTATGATCCGCGTGGTCTGTGGCCGCGGCACGTATATCCGCACGATCTGTCATGATATGGGGGAGATCACGGGCTGTCCCGCGCACATGAGATTTCTTTTGCGCGAGCAGACGGGCCCCTTTGATCTGGACACTGCGGCGACGATTGAGCAGCTGAAGGCGGCGAAGGAAGAGGGGACGATCGCGCAATACGTGCTGCCGATGGATTATCCGCTTTCGCACATGCCGAAAATGCAGGTGGAAGGCTGGACGCAGCGCCTGGTCGAAAACGGCGTGACGCTGCGGGCGAATCAATGGCCCGGCCATATCGCCGCCGGGGAACATACCCGCGTGTATGCGGGCAATCAATTTATGGGTATTTCGCGGGCAGAGGCGGATGGAACGCTGGTGCCGCGCGTGGTGCTGAGTAAGCAGGAAGGGAAGTAATACCAATGTTTAACAAAGCAAACACTCCTGAAGGAATCAACAATCTGACCAGCGAAGAGCTGCGCGCGAAGCTGAGCAAGATCAAGTGCTTCATGCTGGACATGGACGGCACCTTCTATCTTGGCGACCGCCTGCTGGAAGGCTCTTTGGATTTCCTCGACGCCGTGGAAGCCACCGGCCGCCGCGTGCTGTTCCTCACCAATAACTCCTCCAAATCCGGCGACGTGTACGTCAAGAAGCTGGAGCGCATGGGCGTGCGCGAGACCTTCCGCAATATTCTGACTTCCGGTCAGGCTGCGGGCCGCTACTGCATGCACAACTTTGCCGGCAAGAAGGCCTTCCTGCTGGGCAACCGCATGCTGGAAAAGGAACTGCGCGAAATGGGCATGGAAATCGACAACGAGAATCCCGATTACGTGCTGATCGCCTACGATACCGAGCTTGACTACGCCAAGATGACCGCTGTGTGCGATTTCGTGCGCGCGGGCCTGCCCTATATCGCCACCCATCCCGACTACAACTGCCCCACCGAGACGGGCTTTGCGCCTGACATCGGCGCCATCATCGCCTTCATCAAGGCCAGCACCGGCCGCGAGCCCGAGCTGATCATCGGCAAGCCCTACTCCGGCGTTGTCAAGGATGCGCTGGAAATCACCGGCCTGCAGCCTGATGAACTGGCCATGTGCGGCGACCGTCTGTACACCGATATCGCCACCGGCGTGAACTTTGGCATGACGAGCATTCTGGTGATGAGCGGCGAAACTACCTGGGATGATCTGGCGGTCAGCACCGTGCAGCCTCACCTCACCTTCGAGCGTCTGGCCAGCATGATTCCTTATCTGGATAAGATTGACTGAATGGCATAACAAAAAAGGCATTCACCGGTTGGGTGAATGCCTTTTTTCTGTGTAAATTATACTTTCATAAAACGCATGGCGTTGTTGTAATAAATGTTTTCCAGTATCTGCGACGGCAAATGAAGACCTGCGATAGAATGCCCGCCGATTTCAACCGACCGCGTGCCTTCAAAAAAGGCGTTCATGATGCGTGTTTTCCTGTCGTTGAGTTCGCGCACGCTGCCCTCAATTCTGTTGGGAACATCCGTCCCGTACAAAAGCCTGTCGTGGTATTTCGTGATAAAGGCTTTTGCTTCATCGGGAGTTTGGGAAAGTTCGTAATAAATAATGGGCGCGGGGGTCATATCCATCATCAGATGTGGGTATCTGGCCATCAGCAAATCGGCGCGCGCGATGTTATCGGAATAGAATCCGAAATGCGCAATGGCAGCATGTAGCATGGGATGACGCAGCAAAATATCTTCCAGAACGGCAAAGAAGTGCTCCTGAGAAGGGAAGGAACTGTCATAATACCAGCCTTTGTCGATTGCACTTTGAGAAATTTTGGTGATATCCCAATGCAGAAGCGGGTCGTTGTTGTGAATCAGCAAAGGAATTTCCATTTTTTCGGCATAAGCAAAAAAGGGCTCAAAACGCGGATGCTCAAAACCATAGCCGTAATAGCGGTATAAGCTGGGCTTTCCTTCCAGCAGTTTGATGCCGCGGAAGCCTTGATCCATGTATGCTTTTGTCTGTTCAACAAAATCCTCGGCATGATGAAGCCCGGCAAAAGCGTACCAGTTAGCATTTGCCCGGCTGACAGCAAGCGCCTTTTCGTTGCAGTCGCGATGCTCTCCGGTGGATGAGTATTCCGCGGCGTGAATGCAAAGACCGTCCAGCTTGTTGCGCTGACAGAGCTCGGTAAAATAGCGGATGCTTTCATCAATATTGGTGCTTTCGTCGGTAACGTGTACATGAAAGTCCATCTTTCGCATAGGCTCACCTCTTTTGTCATTATAGCATATTGGGTTTTCCTTTTCCATAGCTGTTATGCTGCTTTACGGGATGAGAAGTTTTGGATGCGGGCGGAATATATATTGACTTATCGATAGAGGGAGTATATAATTGGTTAGACATCCTTAATGGGAAAGAAAGGAAACGATATCGATGAAGAAAGTATTTGCGTTCCTCCTCGCTGCCCTGCTGCTGTGCGGCACTGCCTGCGCTGCGACTTACACCCCCGGTGATTACACTGTGACGGTTGATGGCCATAACGGCACCGTGACGCTGACCGTGACCACCACCGACAGCGCGATTGCCGCCATCAAGGTGGTTGAACATGCCGAAACCGCCAAACTGGGCGATGTGGCGATGGACAAGGTGATTGCCGACATCATCGCTGCCAACAGCGTTGAAGTGGATGCTGTTGCCGGCGCTACCATTTCTTCCGAAGCTGTGAAGAAGGCCGTTGCCGAAGCGCTGGTTCGCGCCGAAAAGGGCGAAGTGGATGCTGCGGCGGAAGAAGCTGAAGTTGCCCGCACCTTCCAGACCTTTGCCGAGCAGTGCTATTTTGCCGGCATCGACTATGTTTGGGAAGATCCCAATGCCGATCTTTTTGCTTTTGAAAGCACCGATCCCGATGCTGATGTTGTAACCCATGCTTCCGGCCCCGCCAAGTATGTGGATGAAACAGAAGGCCCCTGCATCAAGACGCCCCTTGATCTGGCTGCCCGCTCTGCCGTGAAGGTAAAGGTGTACTACTGGACTGCCGATGAAAACGGCGTTTCTACCCTGGAAGAAGCTGCCAAGCTGGAGGACGCCAAGTACATCAGCGAGCCCTTCCCGAATGACGGCGGCAAGTATGTTATCAGCAACCGCAGCAACGGCTACGGTACCAAGACCGTGATCACCATCAATGAAGACGGCACGCCCTGCGCGGCTATTTACGGCCTGAGCTTCAAGGTGGATGCCAATGGCGTGGATGTGTACACTTCCTGCGCCATCATGAGCGAGACGGCCACTTATCGCAACCTGCTGGCCGGCAGCCCTGTACAGATCGTGTACTACGAGTACAATCCCTACTCTGCCGCCAAGATTGGTATCGGCACCCGCAATGCCGGCTGCCGTGTGTACTGCGAACTGGATATGGAACGCAGCACCATCACGCTGGAAAAGGATGCTGACGGCAATGCTGTCAAGATGACCGCTGCCGAATTCATGGCCATGTCTGAAGAGGAACGCGCCAAGCTGGACGTCAACTACATCACCATGGTATGCAAGGTTGTGGAGCTCAACTCCATCGGCTAATGTAAAGCGACAAGCAATTTCAGCCCGGACGGTTGCCGTCCGGGCTGCTTTGCTGTATGATGGGGACAGGAAAGCGATAAAGGGATGAGTTCATGGAAATTAAGCGATATACTAAGGATAAAATCGACGATGTGATTGACTTTGAGCGTCGGCTGCGGCAGGAGGAAGACTTCTGGGGCTGGGAGATCGATGAAAAGTATGTCGCCGATGTGCGGAAAAGCTTTGCGGACGAAAAGTTTGCCCACTCGCTGTCGCTGCTGGCGTATGCGGAGGGGAAGGTTGTGGGGCGCATTGATTCCACACTTATCTGCAGCCATTTTGACGGGTCGGTGAAGGCGTATCTTGACTGGATCTGCGTGCTGAAAAGCTATCGTCATCAGGGTGTGGCGCAAGGATTGCTTGCGCAGTTGCGTCAAGGCTTGCGGAAAGAATACGGCGTGGATACGCTTATTGCCCTGATGGCGGGAAATCCCGAGGCGCAGCGGTTTTACCGCAGTGTGCAGGGAGCAATGATCCGCGACGAGGGAATATGGATGGATTGCTGATGGAGTATGTGAAATAATTGCAAAAAAACTGCGTCAAACGGGAGTCAAGGCCTCATAAGCCTTGACTTTTTTGTATTAAAATTGTATATTGTATACACATATACGGAAGGAAGTGTACCGAATGTACAGC
>JAZQXQ010000081.1:0-2293 GCA_045632965.1 Clostridia bacterium | reverse complement strand
GGCGTCGCCACATAATGCGACAGCGCGCCGATTGCCGTAGCGGTCGGGAACTCGATCGCCTCTTCCCCGCGCAAACGACGCGAAAGGGAAATCGCCGCCATCAGGCCGCTTGCTGCGCTTTCGACGTATCCTTCAACGCCTGTCATCTGCCCGGCAAAATACAATTCCGGCTTTTCGATCATCCGGAAGGTATGATCAAGAATCCCCGGACTATTCAGGAACGTATTACGGTGCATCACGCCATAGCGCGCATATTCCGCATTTTCAAGGCCGGGAATTATGCCGAAAACACGCTTCTGCTCGCCAAATTTGAGCCTTGTCTGGAAGCCGACAAGATTATACATCGTGCCGGCTGCGTCATCCTGCCGCAGCTGCACAACGGCGTAGGCTTCCTTGCCGGTATGCGGGTCTTTGAGTCCCACGGGCTTCATCGGACCAAACGCCAGCACCATGTGACCGCGGCGGGCCATCACTTCCACCGGCATGCAGCCTTCAAACACCATATTCTCTTCAAACCCGTGCACAGGCGCAGTTTCGGCGCTGAGCAGCGCCTCCACAAAAGCATCGTATTCTTCCTTGTTCATCGGGCAATTGAGATAATCATCGCCGCGATCATAGCGGGAAGCGCGGAAAACCTTATCCATATTGAGCGATTCCGCCATCACAATGGGCGCCGCCGCATCATAGAAATGCAGCGAACTCATGCCCGGCAGATTCATAATCGCCTCCGCCATAGCGTCACTCGTCAAAGGACCGGTCGCCACGATCACAGGGCCGTCAGGGATCACGCTTACTTCTTCATCAATCACCGTAACGTGCGGATGATTGCGCAGCGTTTCCGTGATGAAGGAAGAAAACTTTTCGCGGTCAACCGCCAGAGCGCCTCCGGCAGGAACACGCGCCGCATCTGCCGCCTTTATGACCAAAGAATCGAGCACACGCATTTCTTCCTTCAGCAAGCCAACGGCATTCTGAATGCGGTCGGAACGAAGAGAATTGCTGCACACAAGCTCTGCAAACAGCGGGCTTTTATGCGCAGGGCTCATTTTCTGCTGCTTCATTTCATACAGCGTTACATCAATGCCGCGCTTGGCCAATTGCCAGGCAGCTTCACAGCCGGCAAGACCCGCGCCGATAACCGTTACTCTCATTCTTCCTGCTGCTCCTCGGATTTCACTTCGGTACGGAAACGGCATGTTTCATTCGAGCACAGATGCCATTCTTCGCCCTTGCGATTACGCTTGAAAGTCATGAAGGTGCCGCACTTGGGGCAGCGCTCATCAACAGGCATTTCCCAGCTGACGAAATCGCATTCCGGATAATGCTCGCAACCGTAGAACTTACGGTTTTTGCGGCTGGTCTTTTCCAGCAGCCTGCCGCCGCACTTGGGGCACTTGGCGTCAATATAATTGAGCACAGGCTTGGTGTTGCGGCAATCCGGGAAATTGGGACAGGCCAGGAACTTGCCGAAGCGACCGACACGATACACCATCTGCGCTCCGCACTTGTCGCAGCTCTCATCGCTGGGCTCCTCGCGCAGCTCCACCTTTTCCACGGCCTTTTCAGCCTCGTCAAGCATCACTTTGAAGGACGGATAGAAATCGCGCAGAACCTGCTTCCACTCGATATCGCCTTCTTCGATATCATCGAGCTGTTCTTCCATCTGCGCCGTAAATTCCGTATCCACGATCGGTGCAAAGTACTGCGTCATCACGTTCGTCACCATACGGCCAAGCTCAGTCGGGAACAGGCGCTTGTTTTCGCGCATGACATAGCCGCGCGCAATGATGGTGGTAATCGTCGGCGCATAGGTAGAAGGACGGCCGATGCCCTTTTCTTCCAGCATACGAACAAGCGAGGCTTCGGTATAACGGGAGGGCGGCTGGGTGAAATGCTGATCGGAATCCACCGACTGAATGGTAACAGGATCCCCCTCGCTGAACTGCGGCAGCGTGGTTTCGCTGCTCTCAGCTGCTTCATCGCTGCCTTCTTCGTAAATGGTGGTAAAGCCGGCAAAGCGGCGGTGCTCGCCGAAGAAGCGCAGGCCAACGCCGTCACCGCCGATTTCCATCGTCATGGTGTCGTAGAGCGCATTGGTCATCTGGCTGGCAATAAAGCGGGAATAGATCAGGCGATACAGCTGGAACTGCTCCTTGGTCAGCGAGCCCTTGATGCTTTCGGGCGTACGGCGAACATCCGTCGGACGAATGGCCTCGTGCGCGTTCTGGGCATTCGTGCGGCCCTTAAATACATTAGGCTCTTCAGGCAGATAGGCATCGCCGTACTGCTCGCC
>JAZQXQ010000080.1:0-8048 GCA_045632965.1 Clostridia bacterium | reverse complement strand
TCCTCGCCGATCAGGCCGCTTTCGTGCGCGCCGGCGGGATTGAAATAGCGCAGCAGCACGACGGACCATTCGGGATCAGCCACGGTCAGATCGCGCAGGATCTGCTCATTCATCCACTTCGTCCAGCCGTAGGGGTTGGTGCACACGCCCAGCGGCAGATCCTCGCGCATGGGTACGATTTCGCTGTTGCCGTAGACCGTGGCGGAGGAGGAAAAGACGATGCGCTTGACATTATGCGCCGAAAGCACGTTGCACAGCGCGATGGTGGAATCGATGTTGTTTTTGTAATAGCGCAGGGGAATGCTGACCGATTCGCCCACGGCCTTCAGGCCGGCAAAGTGCACGGCGGCGTCTACCTGCTCGTGATCCAGCACTTCGTTGAGGAAATCTTCATCGCAGCAATCGCCCACATAGAAGGCGATCTTCTTGCCGGTGATTTGTTCCACACGCTCGATGGCGACGGGGGATGAATTGCTCAGATTGTCAATGACGACCACATCGTGTCCGGCACTCAGCAGCATAACGCAGGTATGAGAGCCGATATATCCGGCGCCGCCGGTCAAAAGAAAGCGCATAAAGCCAGCCTCCCTAAAGATGAAAAATGGTTTTTCCCGGTTCATTATATAATTTTGAAAGAAAAAAGTCAAACAGATTCAAAAATATAGCAAATAGAGGATGAAAAAACGCAGAAAACTCGTTATAATAACGAAGAAGAGAAGGGAGTGACTGCTTTGAGCCTGTTTGGCCGCAAGAGCAAGGCGGAGCTTTTTGGAGAAATGGCCGCACAGCATGAGCGGGCGGTGTATTTGCTTTGCCTGCGCATGATGGGCAATAGCGAGGATGCGCTGGATTGCGCGCAGGAGGCCATGCTCAATGCCTATCGCGCCTTTGATCGCTTCCATGGCGACAACCAGGGCAAGACATGGTTTTTGCGCATTGCGCACAATGTTTGTATAGATCAGCTGAGAAAACGCAGGAATATCGTTTCGTTGGATTCGCTCAGGGAAGAGGGCTTTGATCCGGCGGATCAGCATACGCTTTCGCCCTATGCGCAATTGGAGCAAAAGGAACGGCGCGAATTGCTGCGCGAGGCAGTGGAGGAACTGCCGGATGACCAGAAGGCGGTGATCGTGCTGCGCGATTTTCAGGATCTGTCGTATGAAGAAATCGGCGAGGCGCTTGATATTCCGCTTGGCACGGTAAAGAGCCGGCTGAAGCGTGCGAGAGAAAAAATAAAGCAGATTTTGCAGCAGAAAACGGAACTTTTTTCCGGAAAATCCGTTAAAGATAATGAAGGGAGGCGAAAGTAATGGATTGCAGAACATTTGCTTTGCTTCTCGATGTTTCACCGGAGGAAAGGACAAAGGCGCAGGAAGAAGCGCTTTTGCAGCATGCGAAAGAGTGCGGCGAGTGCGCGGCGCTATTGACACTGCTTGATGATTGCAAAGCGTATGACGCGCAGGAAGAATTGCCTCCGGAATTTACCATGGGATGGCGGATGAAAGTACGCCGGGAGGAAGCAATGGAAAAAAAACGTACGATGAGGCAAAACTGGCAGCGCGCGCTGGCGACGGCTGCGGCGGTGGTATTTGTGCTTGGCGGTGCGACGCTCAGCTATATGAACGACTGGGGCTTGCCGACGGAGAGCGAAAGTAAGCAGAACGCGGCCTATACGCGCGGCGGCGGGGATATGGTGTATTCCATGAAATCCGCCTCTGCGTATGATACGGCTGTTGAGGAAAGTGCGCCCGAGCTGATGACGACAAATACAACGGCGGATGCGGGCGCGGCGCAGGAAGCCAAGATCATCCGCACGATTGATTACACGATCAAGACGCGCGCGTTTGATGCGGATTACGAAAAAATTCAGCAGATGGCGGTGGAATGCGGCGGACGCGTGGAGAGCCTGAGCGTATCGGGCGATGTGATGAACGGCGAAACGCGCTATGCGTATTTTACGCTGCGCATCCCTTCGGGCAAGCTGGATGAATTTATCGGCGGCGCAAAAACGGTGGGTGCGGCGACGTCGTATTCTGAGTATGCACAGGACGTGAGCGAGACGTATTATGACATTGAAGCGCGTCTTGCCACGCAGCAGGCCAAACTGGCGCGGCTGAATGAACTGCTTTTGCAGGCCACGACCATGAGCGATCTGATTGAGATCGAAAGCGCCATCAGCGATACGCAGTATCAGATTGACCGCTATCAGGGCCAATTGAACGGCTATGACAGCCGCATCAGCTACTCGTATGTGTATGTGTCCCTGCGGGAGATTTCTGACGCCGATGCGGCAGAGCTGCCGGATGTATCGCTTGGCGAGCGTATTGTCAATGCGGTGAAGGAATCCGTCAGGAGCTTGGGCGAATTTGCGGAAGGCGCGGCGGTGTTTGCTGTGGCTGTGCTGCCCTGGTGCGCGGCGCGGGCGGTGATTACGGTTGTGATAAAGATCATCCGCAAAGCGGTGAAGAAAAAGTAAGAATGAAAAAAGCTGCGACAGGCAGCCTGTCGCAGGTTTTTTGTTTGCTCAAAACTCAATATTCGGCTTGGTGCTGGGAAGCTTGCGGCCGTACACGCCGGTGCTGATTTCCTTAATGTATGCTTCGCGCTGGGGGAGATCGAGCGCATTTTCTGCGTCGCGCACCGCCTGTGCATTGTCGTAGGGCAGGGAAACAAAGGTGATATCAAGTGGGGCGTTTTCATCGTCATCGCCCTGCAGGATGGCATATTGCACCATCGGCGTGCCCAGCGCGTTGCCCACGCTGCCGGTGTTGAACAAAAGCCCCGGGAAATACAGCGAGCGATAGCCCGGACGGTGAACATCGGCATAGCCGACAACGTCAAAATCCGGCCGGAAGAGCCAGCGCAGATTATCCGAGGTATCGCGGGTGGACTGCAATTCCTTCATGATCGGGCGGCCGTGGATGAGGCGGATGCGCTTGCCGGAAAGTATGAAGTGATGCTCCAAAGGAAATTCGCCCAGCATTTGCATGCGCCTTTCGCCCAGTTGGCGATAATAGAACTGATCGTTATGGCTGAAATGCCGTTTGGCAATGCCTTCATCCCAGTTGCCGCGCAGAATGACCTGACAATGGCTGAGCGCCCAGTCAAAGGTTTCGGCGGAGTGCGGGCCCTTGCCTACGATATCGCCAAGACACCAGATATCGGTGAGGCCGCGGCGCTTAAGATCGCTGTCCAGCGCCAGGGTGGCGGGCAGATTGCCGTGCAGATCGGCGACCAAAGCAATGCGGCGCATCAGCGGGAAGCCTCTTTGATCAGCCAGTTGAAGATGGTGCGCTGGGGCAGGAAGCGATCCTCAAGAGATTCCGGATGCCACTGCACGCACAGCAGCGGATAGCCTTCGGTGGATTCCATGGCTTCAATCAGCCCGTCGGGCGCATAGGCGCTGGCGCGAAGGCCGCGGCCCAGCTTTTTGACGGCCTGATGATGGCGGGAGTTGATCGGTACGGCGTCAAGGCCGATGACTTCGCGCAGCAGCGTGCCTTCCTTGATATCCACCACATGCACGCAGTCGCGGGGTGTATCATAGCAGGGGTGCTTGAGATCGGGCTTATACTGCGTGGCGATATCCTGATAGAGCGCGCCGCCCAGTACGCAGTTGAGGATCTGCATGCCGCGGCAGATGCCAAGGATGGGCATGCGGCGCTGCATGGCATAATGGATGCACCAGCCTTCCAGCAGATCGCGGGCAGGCGCGGTGGCGCCGCACACGGGGAGCTTTTCTTCTTTATATACACTGGGGGAGACGTCGGCGCCGCCGGACAGAAGGAGACCATCGACATGCTGCAGAATATCGCGGACAACGCTTTCGTTATCCGTCAGCGGCATGAGTACGGGCGAACCGCCGGCACGGATGACGGCCTCCAGATAATCGTTGTTTACGCCGATGCGGCCTTTTTCATCATCCCAGAAAGGAGTAACAGCGATAACGGGCATAATCAAACCTCCGTCATGAGAAACTGACGGTATATTATAACACGCGGGATACTTGCGTGTAAATGGCGCATTTGCAAAAGAAAATTATCGGGAAATAGCCGGGAATAATTGAAATATGGGGAAAATCATGGTAAAATGACCTGCATCCTATATGCACTGGGAGGATTTGTGTATGGAAATTAAGCAACTGATTGCCGAAGCGATCAAAGAAGCTATTGATAAAGCGTACCCGGGCGTTGATACCGGTCTGGATTATGCGGCGCTGCTGGAGGTGCCGCCGGACAGCAAGATGGGCGATTTTGCCTTCCCTTGCTTCCGTCTGTCTAAGTCTCTGCGCATGGGCCCGCCCATGATCGCAGGAAAGCTTTGCGAGAATTTTGACAAGCCCGCACTGTGCTCTGCGCAGGCTGTGGCCGGCTATCTCAATTTCTTCCTCAACCGCGAAAACTTTGCCCGCGATACCCTGCAGGCGGTTATGGCTGCGCCTGAAAAATGGGGCGGCGGCAAGGACGGCGAGGGCAAGACGGTGTGCCTGGACTATTCCAGCATCAACATTGCCAAGCGCTTCCACATCGGTCATCTGTCCACCACGATGATCGGTAATTCGCTGCGCCGCATTTATGATTTCCTGGGCTGGAAGACGGTTTCCATCAACCACCTGGGCGACTGGGGCACGCAGTTTGGCAAGATGATTTGCGCCTATAAAAAGTGGGGCGTGAAGGAAGACGTGGAAAAGGGCGGCGTGGACGAAATGACGCGCCTGTACGTCAAGTTCCACGAGGAAGCCAAGGAAAATCCTGCGCTGGAAGATGAGGGCCGCGCCTGGTTCAAGAAGATTGAAGACGGCGATGCCGAGGCGCTGGAGGTATTCAACTGGTTCAAGGAAGTAACGCTGCGCGATGCCATGAAGGTGTATGATACGCTGGGCGTGTCCTTTGACAGCTACGCGGGTGAAAGCTTCTACAACGACAAGATGGGCCGCGTGATCGACGAGCTGACCGACAAGGGGATTCTCGAACTGAGCGACGGCGCGAAGGTCGTCAATCTGGAAGAGTACAAGATGCCGCCCTGCATCATCGTAAAGAGCGACGGCGCGACGATCTACGCTACCCGCGATCTGGCGGCCATGCTCTACCGCAAGGATACCTACAATTTTGACAAGTGCCTGTATGTGGTTGCTTACCAGCAGGATCTGCATTTCCGTCAGTGCTTCAAGACCATCGAACTGATGGGCTATGACTGGGCCAAGGATCTGGAGCACGTGTCCTTCGGCATGGTTTCCTACGAGGGCCAGACGCTCTCCACCCGCGAAGGCCGCGTGGTGTATCTGGAGGATCTCCTTGCCCGCGCGCAGGAAAAGGCGCTGGATATTATCAAAGAAAAATCGCCCAACCTTGAAAACAAGGAAGACGTTGCCCGTCAGGTGGGTATTGGCGCGGTGGTGTACTCCACGCTGCAGAACAACCGCATCAAGGACATCGATTTCTGGTGGGATCGCGCGCTGAACTTCGAGGGCGATACCGGCCCCTATGTGCAGTATACCTACGCGCGCTGCTGCTCTGTAATGCGCAAGGCAGGCGATATCGCCGCTGCGCCCGATTACAGCGCGCTGTGCGATGACGAAGCGCAGCATATTCTGCGCCTGCTTACGCGCTTCCCCGAGGATGTGCGCGCGGCCTGCAAGACCAACGAGCCTTTCATGATTACCCGCGCGGTAACGGATATTGCCAAGGCTTACAATAAATTCTATTATGAGCATCGTATTCTCGACGGCGAAGAGGGCGAAAAGGCCGCCCGCGTGCAGCTGACGGATGCTGTGCGTTCTGTCATCAAGACGGGGCTCTTCCTCATCGGTATGGAAGCGCCCGAGCGCATGTAACAAGGGAAAAATGCGCAACATACAATGACACAAAGGCCGCAGAGAAGAAGAGGGGGATTTGATGCGCTTTACCAAGATGCACGGCATCGGTAACGATTATCTGTTTATCAATTGCTTTGATGAGTATGTGAGCGATCCTGCGCGTCTGGCGCTACAGATGTGCCGCGAGCACACGGGCGTGGGCGCGGACGGCATTGTGCTGATTGAGCCGGGCGAAAGCTCTCCGTTTGCCATGCGCATTTTTAACCGCGACGGCAGCGAAGCCGAAATGTGCGGCAACGCCGTGCGCTGCATCGGCAAATATGTGTATGAGCGCGGGTTGACCAAGGAAACGGAATTTACGCTGGGCACCAAGAGCGGTCTGCGCGAAGTGAAGCTGCATGTGATGGACGGCAAAGTGGTGGAAGTGACGGTGGACATGGGTACGCCCGAGCTCAAGCCCGAAAAGATTCCCGTGCTGCTGCCGGGCGAAACGGTGCTGCGCCATCGCCTGCAACTGATGGGGCAGATGTGGTTTATTACCTGCGTCAGCATGGGCAACCCGCACTGCGTTACCTTTGTGCGCGATCCCGAAGTGCTTGATCTTCCGGCCATCGGCCCCATGTTTGAGCATCATCCTTTGTTCCCGCGCCGTGCCAATGTGGAATTTGTGCGCGTGATCAGCCGTAATATTCTGCAGATGCGCGTGTGGGAACGCGGCAGCGGCGAAACGCTGGCCTGCGGTACGGGCGCGTGCGCTGCGCTGGTGGCGGCTGTGCTTTGCGGTCACAGCGACCGTACGGTGCAGATGAAGCTGGCGGGCGGCAATCTGACGCTCAACTGGAACGCAGACGATAACCATGTATATCAGACGGGCCCCGCCGCCTTTGTATTTGACGGCGAGTGGAACGAATAAAACCCAATCGACCGTAAGGAGAGGTAATTCATGCCGGCGCTCAATCCTTATCTTGCGTCCATGCCCTCGGGATATCTTTTCCGGGAAGTGGCGCAGCGCATTGCCGCGTATGAACAAAAGAATAAGGGAAAACATGTGCTGAACCTGGGCATCGGCGACGTGACGCGTCCGCTGCCCCGCGCTGCCGGGCAGGCAATGGCTGACGCTGCCCTGGAAATGTGCACGGCGGAGGGCTTCCGCGGGTACAGCCCTGATTTCGGTTACCCTTTCCTGATTGACGCGATCAGAAAAAATCTGTATCAGGCGCGCGGCGTCAGCATTGCGCAGGATGAAGTGTTTATTTCCGACGGCGCAAAGACGGATACATCGGGCCTGCAGGAATTGCTGGCCAACGAAGCGCGCATTGCGGTCATGGATCCGGTGTATCCCGTGTATATCGATACCAACGTCATGGCGGGACGTGCGGGCGAATACAAAAACGGTTTGTGGTCGCAGATTGAATATCTGCCCTGTACGGCGGAAAACGGCTTTGCGCCCATCATGCCCAAGCATTATGTGGACGTACTGTATCTGTGCTTCCCCAACAATCCCACGGGCGCGGCGGTATCCAAGAAGGAATTGCAGCGCTATGTGGACTGGGCGCTGCAGAACGGCTCGCTGATTATTTATGATGCGGCGTACGCGGCCTTTATCCATTCGCCGGACGTGCCGCACAGCATCTACGAATGTGAAGGCGCCAAGGGCTGCGCGATTGAGTGCGGATCTTTTTCCAAGCTGGCGGGCTTTACGGGCGTTCGCTGCGGGTATACCGTGGTGCCCCGGGAGCTTTTCGGCGGTACGCTGCATGATATGTGGCGGCGGAGGCTGAGCGCCAAGCATAACGGCGTGTCCTATCCTGTGCAGCGCGCGGCGGAGGCGGTGTTTACGCCCGACGGCCAGCGCGAATACCGGGAGAATATCGAATACTACATGAACAATGCCCGCGTGATCCGCGACGGCCTGCGCGCCGCCGGGCTTACGGTGTATGGCGGCGTGGATGCGCCCTATGTGTGGATGC
Source organism: Clostridia bacterium (assembly GCA_045632965.1). Classification (GTDB taxonomy): domain Bacteria; phylum Bacillota; class Clostridia; order Christensenellales; family Aristaeellaceae; genus SFMI01. The sequence goes on along the minus strand of JAZQXQ010000080.1, from coordinate 263 downwards.
AAACGCCAAATCGCATGTCGGGCTGGGATTTCCTGGAGCTGCTGCTTGAAAAGGCGCAGGTGGCCGGCATGCCCGGGGAGGGCTTTGGCCCCAGCGGATCGGGATATTTCCGCCTGACGGCCTTTGGCACGGCGGAGAATACGCAGGAGGCCGTGCGCAGAATCAAGGCGCTTTTGTAAACGGCGAAAGGGGACGCGGATGAAAAAGATTTGTGCGCTGCTGGTGGCATTATTTATGCTGCTGCAGGGAACGGCGCTGGCGGA
>JAZQXQ010000079.1:0-17740 GCA_045632965.1 Clostridia bacterium | reverse complement strand
ATCCTCATAGCCGACGCAGGCGGCTACATCGCGCAGGCGCATATCGGGATGCTCGCGGATGAGCTGCATGGCGCTTTCGAGGCGGTATTGGGTGAGGTAGGCGTTGAAGGAGGTATCGCCGTATTTGCGGAAGAGGCGGCTCAGATAGGTCTGGGAGATGCCGATTTCATTGCAGACGTGGGTTACGCTGATGGCCTCGCCGTATTTTTCGTGGATGAAGGCCAGGGCGCAGTTGTAAAGCTCTTCCGGGGTCATGCGCTTGTCGGTGGCGAGCGCCTCGTCAAACAAAAGTGTGTAGATGCCGACCATCAGATCGCCGTAATGCTGCGCATAGCCGAATAATTCGCGCACATCGCGCTGCAGGCTGTCCTGATTGCGGGTAAGATTGGGCTTGAAGGGCAATACGGTGTGCAGCAGCTGCTGTACCATGTGGTAGGCGTGCACCTGCGGGATCTGCCGCTTTTCCCATTCGGTCGCCAGCAGGAACAAAAGATCCTTGATGTGGCGCTTGTTGCCGTTCTGGCAGAAGCATTCCAGCTTTTTCAGCGTGGCGGAAGGGATGTGCGGCTTTTCGGATTCGCGGGGGAGAGGCGAGAGGGTCATATACTGATGGCGGCCGATGACGACGGCGCTGCGGTGCAGCTTTTCCGCCTGATGCACAAAATCGGCAAAGGCGGAAAACTCTGCCGGCGCACGGCTGAAGATCAGCGTCCAGGTGGGCGTGGTACGCGCCTGAGCGACGTAGGATCTGACGGCGGTTTGGAAATCGCTGCCCGAAGTGTCGGCGCGGGCGTAGAGGATCTGCTCATCCTCGCTGCGGCCGCGCAGAACGTGGAAGGGATAGCCCTGCTCATCCGTGGGCAGCGCGACGGTCAGCGGATCGTCATTATAGTAGAAAAGATTGCCCCAGCGGACGTAGGCAAAGTGATATTTGCTGTCGCCGTAGAATTGCTGCATGATTTCGGGCGGGCAGGTTTTGCCGGTCAGGAGCGCGGTGAGAATCTTGGGCTCCTGCGCGGCGCGCGCCTGATCGAGCTTGGCCTTGATTTTATCCAGCGTGGCAGTGATATGGGGGATGGTGACGGGCTTTAAGATGTAATCATCCACCGCGGCCTGGATGGCGCCCTGGGCGTACTCGAAATCCGCATAGCCCGATACGATGACCATGCGAAGGGAGGGGTGCAGCGCGCGGGCTTCGCGGGTGAGGGTGATGCCGTCCATGCCGGGCATGGAAATATCGGTGATAAGAAGATCCACCCTTTGCTTTTTCAGGTGCGCCAACGCTTCCTCTGCGCTTTGATAGGAGGCGGCGATTTTGAAATCAGGAGCATATTTTTTCACGATGGCCTGCAAAAAACGCAGCGCCGGCGCTTCGTCATCAACCAGCAGGACTTTATACATGGCTCTTGCTCCTTTCGCAGGGAAGATTCAGTTCAACCACGGCGCCGTTATCATTGTAAATGCACATGCGGATTTTGCCGCGGCTGTAATAATGAAGGCGCAGGTAGGTGTTGATCAGGCCGATGTGGCCGTCCGGCGGGTCGGCGTAGGGCGTGGGATTTTTGTCGATTTCGGCGAAGGAAGCATTGAGATGCTCAAGGATATTCTGGTCAAAGCCGTTGCCGTTATCGCGGATGGTGAGGCGCAGCATGCCGCCCTCCAGCTTGCCGGTCAGGTGCACGATCAGGCAGCCGGTCTGCGTTTTCAGGCTGTGACGCAGCGCATTTTCAATCAGCGGCTGCAGCGTCAGTTTGGGAATCAGCAGGTTTTCCGCCTCATCGGGCATATCAATGTGGAATTCCAGCTGATCTTCGTAGCGTGCCTTGGCCAGCAGCAGATAATGCTGGGCGTTGAGAATCTCGGCGCTCAGCGTTGCCGAGCGCGAGCGCACATCGGTGGAATAGCGCAGCATCTGCGCAAACTGATCGCAGATATTCATGATTTCCTCGTTGCCGCTTTCCATGCCCTTGGCGCTGATGATGTTGAGCGTGTTGTACACAAAATGCGGGTTGATCTGCGTCTGCAGGGAGTTCAGCTGCGCCTGCAGCGTGGTATTCTGCAGGGAGATTTCGCGCTGTGCGGATTTTCTCAGGCGCAGCAGCAGATCGTTCATCATCTCTTCAAGGATATAAATCTCCTTGTCGCGCGGCTTGGTAACGGTCAAAAGCGCAAGCTCGGAGGATGTATCCAGCACGCGGCGGGAGGAAAGATGCTGGATTTTTTTCGTCAGGTTGCGGATGGAGCGCGTCAGGCGCTTGGAAATGATGATGATGCAGAGGATGCCGGCCGCCATAATGGCGCAGCTGACGCCCAGATGCTGGATGAGCAGCTGACGCGATTTGGCCTGATAGCTTTTGATATCCTGCGCCACATAGACATTCAGTCCCAGGGCTTTGCTGTGCACGCGGATGGCAAAGCGCTCCGAGCCGTCTTCCAGCGTAAATACCATCATGTCGGAATCCGTGGCGTCTTCATAAAAAGCGTCGTCGCCGTAAAAACGGAAAAGCTCCGTGCCGTCGTCAAAGAGCGCATGCGCGCTCAGGCCTTCCAGTTCTTCAACGGTGAAAATGCGCACCAGCTCCTCGGCCAGCGAGTCCACCTGAATATAGCCCAGGTGCTTGCCGTGCCACTGCACGGCGCGGATGGAGGAAAAGACGAAGGGGGCGTTGGAGGAGGAGGACCAGGAATCGGGATGCGGGGGAACAATGTGCGCAGCCGAGGGCGTGGAGTTTGCGTCGTCAAGATAGGAGAGAGAGGCAATCAGCTCGCGTGCCTCATCGGACATGCTGACGACGGAACCTGTTTTTTCGGGAAGATTGGACATGTAAAAGCCGTTGCCGGAAAAAATGCTCACGCGGTAGAAGTTTTCCATCAGCGGCTCCTGATACAGCGCCTGATACATCAATTGCTGCATTTCGGCGTAGTCGTCTTCCCTCCAGCTGTCGCTTTCGATGGAAGCGTGGCGCATGGCGTTCATGAATTCGACGTTGGTGGTTAATTCTTCCGTGGCGTAATCCATCAGCTGCAGGTAGGATTCTGCTTCAACGAGCATTTTTTTACCCAGCGCAAACAGGGTGTTATAGGTATTTTCGTGCAGCAGATCCATATTATAACTGTAAGCATAGATGGAGTTTGTCAATGTGATGATGACGGTCAGCAGCGAGAATAACAGCGTCAGCTTTTTATCCATTCTCATGGAGGCGGCCTCCTTGCGTATTGTGTATATAAGGAAGTGTTATCAAATAATTCATATTTTGTTCATTATAACATATCTTGGTGAGAATGGAAGGATGTATTGTATTTTTATATCGCTTGTGCTGGATTTTACAAGCAGAAAAAACGGAACAAAATATAAAATGGACCCGATATTCCAATTTATTGTGTTGGATATTCCCTTGAACTATGCCGCCAGTCTTGTATAATATAATAGTAAAGTCCTATATTGGGCAAAAATGCTGAAATCTAATAACGTAATGAAGCAAGGAGGACGAATTACATGAAGACAATTTTCAAGCATCTGCGTTTCGTTCTGGCAGTTATGCTGCTGCTGGTGGTGACGACCTCCGCCATGGCCTACACCGGCGCCAGCCTGGAAGCGCCCCGCGCCAAGAAAGTGACCATTGACGGCGACCTGGCCGAATGGGACCTGACCAAGTGCATCCGCATTGACCACGAAGGCCAGATCATCGATCAGATCGAGCACTGGGACGGCGCGGAAGACTGCTCCATGGAACTCTACGCCATGTGGGACGAGGCGAATCTGTATGTCGCCATGAAGATCTTTGACGATACGCCCCTGGTGTATCGCGAAGGCTTCCCGCTGGATGAGCTGGATGCCATCATCCTTTTCCTGAGCACCGATCCCAATGCGGATCCTGCCCGTACGGAATATGCCGCCACCGACTGGCGCATCGTGCAGTCTGCCGACAAGTACAAGGATGACTTTGATTTCTTCAACTTCATCGACCGCGACATGGTTGCCGATCCCATGGGCTGGGAAACTCAGGGTGAATACGGCGACGAACTGGTCTTTGAAGATTTCGAAGGCTCCATCGCCGACATGGAAGGCGGCATCATCTGGGAAAGCCGCATCTCCCTGGCCGAACTGAGCAACGATCAGATTGCCCAGCTGGTTCCCGCCGCCGGTCTGACCATCGGCTTTGACTGCTCCATCCTGGACGTTGACCTGCCCTGCCCCGGCATTCACAGCCTGCGCATGCAGTGCAGCGCCAATCTGGAAGGCCGCGACCGCAGCCCCGAAACCTACACTGTGGATACCAATCCCAGCCTGTGGGGCACGCTGACCTTTGTTGATTGATTGTCCCGGATAACTGAAGGAGGCTTCCTCTATGAACATGAAAAAACTGTGTGCGCTGATGCTGGCGGTGATGCTGCTGTGCACCATGGGCACCACCGCGATGGCCGCCAAGCGTGAAAAGGTGGACGCCGACACGCTGGATTTTGCCGCTATCATTCAGGATACCGAGACCAAGGGTACCGCCAATGTTTATCACTGGTGGACTGCCGGCGGTGAAAAGGACGCCATTGAGAGCGTGGTTGACGGCTTCAAGGGCGTTTACGCCAAGGTAAAGGCCAAGTCCAACGCTATCCCCGGCGGCGCCGGCGGCGCGATGGTTATGAAGGTAAAGGTTCTCCAGCAGGCTGGCAGAAGCCCCGAAACCTTCCAGGCCCATCCCGGCCAGGAAATCGAGCCCTACCTGAATTCCAAGATGCTGCTCAAGCTCGATCAGCTCTGGGAGTACGGCAATCTGTCCGAGCGCGCTCTGCCCGGTCTGGAAGAGCTGTGCACGGCCTCTGACGGCAACAAGTATATCGTGCCCATCGGCATTCACAAGACCAACGTCATTTTCTACAACATTCATGTGTTTGAGAAGTACGACGTGGCCATCCCCGATCATCAGGATATCACCTGGGATGAATTCTGGGCGATCTGCGAAGAGCTGGCCGCCAAGATGCCCGACGGCGAGTATCCCATCGATCTGGGCGACCGCAAGGGCTGGCCTGCCTGCCAGGTGTTTGAAAACATCATGCTGGGCACCGATCCTCAGATTTACGAAGACTTCATCAACGGCACCTACAATCTGGAAGACGTGACCGAAGTGCTGTCCACCTATTCCCGTCTGATGGAATATGTTGCGCCCGACCACTCCAGCCGCGACTGGTATGAAGCCAGCGGTCAGGTGGTTGCCGGCACCTATGCCATGCAGATCATGGGCGCCTGGATGCAGCCCCTGATGACCAGCATGGATCAGGTGTACGGCGAGGACTACGGCGTATTCACCTTCCCCGGCACCGACGGCTGGTTCGGCATGTGCATTGACGGCTTCGTGGTCAGCAATGACTCTGCGGACGTGGAAGCCGGCATCAAGTGGGCCTACAATGTATCTACCCCCGAAGTGCAGGCCGCTTTCTCTACGCTCAAGGAGAGCATCTCTCCCTACAGCGATACCCCCGATGAAACCTACTGCCCCCTGACGCTCGAGTTCAAGAACGAACTGGTCGCCGAAGGCACGAAGGTATATCCCAGCTTTACCCATGGCACGGCTCTGCCCTGGAGCGCTTCCACCAGCCTGCAGACGCAGATCCAGGAGTTTGCCACCTCTGCCGAGCATGACGCCGAATTCTTCGCCAAGAAGATCGTTGACATCATGAAGGAATCCAGCGTGAAGGGAGATTGGAACCTTGTTGATTAAGAATTTCTGCAAGCGCGGCGTATCGCTGCTGTGCGCGGTCATGATGGTTATGACCGTGTTTGGCACCTTCGCTTTCGCTGAAACCGCCACCTACGAACAGCCTGAGCTGGCGCCCCGCGTCAAGAGCATCATCGAAGCGGACGGCTACCAGTTCATCGACCTGAACAGCAACGGCGCGCTGGACGTGTACGAAGACTGGCGTCTGGACGCCGAAACCCGCGCTGCCGATCTGGTTTCCCAGATGACCATCCGCGAGAAGATCGCGCAGATGCAGCATCCTACCTTCCTGCCCCGTGCGGACGGTAAGATTCCCTCCTACCTGAACAAGTGGTGCGAAGATTACGGCATCGGCATGCTGCTGATCCGTGAGCTGGCCAGCGTTGAGCAGGCCGCCACCTCCATGAACACCATCCAGGAATACGCTGAAGCCAGCCGCCTGGGCGTGCCGGTTCTGGTATCCATGGACTCCGTGCACGGCCTGAGCTACGTCTCCGGCGCGACCGTTACGCCCCATAACCTGGCCCTCGCCGCCACCCGCGACGAAGAACTGGTGATCAAGCTGGCCGAAGTGGCCCGCCTTGAGCATCTGGCCATCGGCGTTCGCATGACGCTGTCTCCTGAAGCCGATATCGCTTCCGAACCCCGCTGGGGCCGCGTGATGGAAACCTTCGGTGAAGATCCCGAGCTCGTTACCGCCATGACCCGCGCGCAGGTTATTGCTTTCCAGAACGGCACGGACGGTATCAATACCGCTTCCATCATTGCCTGCCTTAAGCACTTCCCCGGCGCCGGCCCCCAGATGGACGGTAAGGATACCTCTCCCATCGTTTCCGACGAAGAAACCCTGCAGATCCACCTCAAGCCCTACTATGCGGCCATCGAAGTGGGCGTAGGCTCCATCATGCCTTACTATTCCGTGCCTCTGGCGCTGGATATGGAAAACTCCGCCATCGGCAGCGCTGCCACCCTGCAGGATCTGCTGCGCGATGTGATGAACTTTGAAGGCATCATCCAGACCGACTGGGGCATGATCTGGGCCATCCAGGAAGCCCTGGGCACCATGACCGGTGAAGAAGTGTCCGACGAAGGAGCCATCCTGATCGGCGTGACCGAGAGCCGCGTGGACGGCATTGGCGGCGAGTCCATCCGTCTGATCGACCAGATGGAAGAACTGACCATCGCAGGCAAGATCGACGAAGCCATCCTCGATGCCGCTGCCATGCGCATCGTCAAGGCCAAGTTCGAACTGGGCGTCTTTGAAAATCCCTACTGCGACGTGGAATACGCCGTGTCCTTCGTAGGCAATGAGGAAAGCACTGCGCTGAACCTGGAAGCTGCCGAAAAGGCCATGACGCTGCTTAAGAATGACGGCACCCTGCCCCTGACTGCCAACACCGGCAAGAAGATCCTCGTGTGCGGCCCCCGCGGCAACGACATGATGAGTCTGGTGGGCGGCTGGTCCTCTGAGCAGGAAGGCCTGACCATCTACGAAGCGATCGCCGAATACGCCGGCGAAACCGATACCGTGACCTATATCGCCGATGACGTGGTTGCCATCGCCGAAGCCGCCAAGGATGCGGACGTCGTGATCGTATCCGTCGGCGAGCCCAGCTACCAGCACGATCCGCCGTGGGGCTATGACACCCTGGAGATCACCGGCACCCAGCAGGAGATCCTCGAGGCTGTCAAGGCCAACACCACCGGCAAGATCATCACCGTGGTAACCGGCGGCCGTCCCTACATCCTCACCTGGTGCGATGAAAACACCAACGCGATTCTTGAAGCTTACTATCCCGGCCAGCAGGGCGGCATCGCCATTGCCAAGACCCTCTTTGGCCTGAACAACCCCACCGGCAAGACGCCTATCCAGTTCCCGCGTGACATGGAATCCGTCAATGACCAGTCCGGCGACGTGTCCTTCGACCTGGAGAACCCGCTGTACGACTACGGCTGGGGCCTGAGCTACAACTGATAACAGGCAGGAAACAGGGGCGTGGCGCTGAGCCTGCCCCTGTTTTCTCCAAGTACAAGGATGGAGGCACTGCCTATGTTTCAGGATTTTCTTGATAATCTCGTCTATATGACGTTTGAGGATCGCGGCGGCTTCTGGGCGATCATCGGCGCGATTGCGGCGGTGATTCTGGTATACAACCTGCTCAAGCGCTTTGCGCCCAAGACGGTTGCGCCGATCCACAACTTCCTCAAAAAGCATCCGCTGATCTGGATTTGCTTCCCGGCGGCGGCGCTGATCTACTTCGTTTATGTATCTCTGGGCTGGAACCTGTGGGTGTCCGTATCCGACTGGGAGGCGGGCGAACTGGAAGCCAGCTACGGCTTTGGCGGCTTTGGTAACTATGTGAAGATGTTCACCAGCCCCTACTTCTGGCCTGCGCTGAAGAATACGCTGCTGCTCTTCTGCCTGATTCCAATCTGCCTGCTGCTGGGCCTGGGCCTTGCGCTGGTGATGGATCAGGGCCTGCGCGGCACGGCGATCTTCCGTACGCTGATCCTGCTGCCCTTTGCGCTGTCCTTCGTAGTTACGGGTACTGTGTGGGCGTACATGTATCGTCCCACCGGCGGCGTGCTCAACAGTTTCCTGAGCATGCTGGGCGTGAATGTATCGGCGGCGATGAAGCAGGGCTCGCTCATGTGGGCCTCGAGCAACAAGACCATCATGCTGTCGATCATCATTGCCATGGTGTGGCAGTTCTCCGGTTATGTGGCCGTTATTTTCCTGGCGGCGATCAAGAACGTGCCGGTGAATGTGATCAACGCGGCCAAGCTGGACGGCGCTTACATGCCTCGCATCTACTGGCGCTTGATCATCCCGCAGCTCAAGGGCGCCATGGGCAGCTGCATCACAATTCTGGCGATGTATGCGCTGCGCTCGTTTGACTTCATCGTATCGCTGGTCGGCTACACCACTTCTTCTGCGTGGACGCTGCCGATCTGGATGTACAACGAAGCCTTCCAGAGCAACAACTTTGCTTACTCTTCGGCAATCAGTTGCTTCCTGTTGGCACTGGTGCTGGTGCTGATTTTGCCGTTGACCTACTGGACCAATAAAAGGAAGTGACGATTGATGCAGAATCATGTCGGTATTGAACGCAGCAAGGCCGCTCAGCAGGCGCAGACCATCAAGGTGCGCCCCAAGTGGCACATGACGGTGCTGCACATCGTATATTATCTGATCATGGTGGCATTCCTGGTATTCTACATGCTGCCTTTCTGGGGCACGGTGATGACTTCGTTCAAGACGAACAGCGAAGTGATGACCACCACGCCCATCACGCCGCCTACCGAGTGGACGCTTGAAGGCTATGCCAGCGCGATGGAAGAACTGGGTCTGCCGCTGATGACGAGCCTGATGGTCACCATCTTCGGCGCCGCCGGCTCTGTCTTCCTGGGCTCTGTGTGTGCTTACGCGCTGAGTAAGTGGAAGTTCAAGCTCAACAACGTATTCTTCATTGCGTTGGTTGCGGCGACGTATCTGCCCTTCCAGGCAATCCTGATTCCGCTTTTGCAGACGATCAACGGACTGAACCTCTACGATAACATCTGGGGTCTGGTGCTGGTGCATTCCGTCTTTGGTATGCCCATGTGCACGGTCATGATGCGCGGCTACTACGCGGACGTGCCCGATGCTTTGATCCGGCAGGCGATGATCGACGGCAACGGTGTATGGCAGATCTACCGCAAGATCGTTCTGCCCAACACCATGATCGCCACGATCACCACCTTCGTCTTCCAGTGCACTTCCATCTGGAACGAGATGCTCTTTGCACTGGTGCTGGGTGGCTATGATTCTAAGCCGGCCACCATCGCTCTGAATGAGCTGGCGGGCACCATGGCGGCGGAATTCAACGTGCAGATGGCGGGCTCCCTCATTCTGGCGCTGCCCGTGCTGATTCTCTACATCTTCATGGGCAAGTATCTGATCAGCGGCCAGATGAGCGGCGCTGTGACGGCTTCGTAAAGAAAGGAGAAACAAAGATGAAAACTTTCATCAAGCGTGTGGTAAGCCTGCTGGCGGCGCTGTGCCTGGTGATGGGCCTGCTGCCCGCCATGGCGGAGACCGCGGTCGTCCAGCCTGAGCTGGTAGCGCACGTAAAGGAAATCATCGAGGTGGACGGCCTCAAATTCAAGGATCTCAACGCCAACGGCGAACTGGATATCTATGAAGACTGGCGCAAGACGCCCGAAGAGCGTGCGGACGATCTGCTCAGCAAGATGGACGAAACGCAGAAGGCTTCCCAGATGGTCCACCTGACGCTGGTCAGCAAGAAGGACAGCTGGTTCACCGATAATAACGTCGGCTTTGCGCTGGTGTATGAATACATTTTCGACAGCGCGTACGAAGCTGCTGTGCGCACCAACGAAATCCAGGAGCTGAGCGAAAGCTCTGCGCTGGGTATTCCGCTGATCTTCTCCATGGACACCGAAGCGGGCGCGGCCTTTGTTAAGGACGGCACCTTCCTGCCCGACGAAATCAACCAGGGCGCTGTCAATGACGCTGAACTGGTAAAGAAGCTCAACGAAGTACTGCGCGAAGAACTGATGGCGGTGGGCGTGCGCATGGCGCTTTCTCCCGACGCCGACCTGATTTCCGATCCCCGCTGGGGCCGCAATCAGGAGTGCTACTCCGAAGACGTCGAAGTGGTCAAGAACCTGATCGTGGCGGCTGTTGAAGGCCTGCAGAACGGCAACACCCTGACGAGCGAATCCGTTATTGCGACGGTCAAGCACTTCCCCGGTTCCGGCGCACAGACCGACGGCGTTGACGGCAGCCCCCTGACCATTCAGGCGGACTCCATCGACCTGCATCTGGCTGGCTTCATCGCGGCCATCGAAGCGGGCGTTGCGGCTGTCATGCCCTATGGCTACTCCACGGTGCCCTATCTGGGCGGCGACGCTGTGGAAAACTTTGCCGACCAGTCCGCGGTTGTTATGACCGATCTGCTGCGCGGCAAGCTTGGCTACACCGGCATCATCCAGACCGACTGGGGTCTTAACTTCGTTGGCGCCGCCAATGCGGGCGCTGATATTCTGGGCGGCGCCGGCGTGCGCTCTACCCGTAATCTGGTTTCCGACGTGTCGGCTGAGCGCCTGACGGACGCCTGCCGCCGCATCCTGATTGCCAAGTTCCAGATGGGCCTGTTTGAAAATCCCTATGTGGATGAAAATGCGGCAGCCTCCATCCTGGGCAGTGAAGAGCACAAGGCTGTTGCTACCGAAGCGGCTGCCCGTTCCTTCACGATGGTAAAGTATGAAAACGCCAAGGCGCTGGGGGACAAGGTGATTGTCGCCGGCGAGCTGGCGGACAACACCCGTGCGCTGAGCAGCGGCTGGACGGCCAAGGAGCCTTTGGACATCGGCGGCACCAGCATCCTGCAAGCCTTTAAGAATCGTCTGGGCGAAGAGAATGTGACTTACTACGCCGACGCCACGCAGGTGCCTGCTGACCTGGCCGGTCAGACCGTCATCCTCGTCATCGGTGAAAAGAGCGGCACGCATGATCCCTCCTGGGGCGCTGATACGCTGGAATTCCCCGAAGACCAGACTGCGCTGATGCAGGCGCTTGACGCTGCGGGCGCGAATGTGGTATCCGTTGTGCTGATGAACCGTGCGTATGTGCTCACTCCCGTGGTTGAAATGAGCGACAGCGTGCTGCTGGCCTATCGTCCCGGCGTGACCTGCGGCGCGGCTGCTGTGGTAGCTGCCCTGTATGGCGAAACCGCCATCACCGGCCGTCTGCCCTTCCAGATTCCCGCCAACATGGAGCAGGTGCTGAACCAGCGTGAAGATATGCCCAAGGATATCGTAGATCCGCTGTTTGAGTACGGCTTTGGCATCGATGTAGCGGCCTTTGGCCAGTAACAACTGAAAGAAAGGTGATATTATGGCTGCTATCACGATTAAGGATATGAGCGTATCCTACAATAAAGGTAAGTCCTATGTTTTGGATAAGCTGAACCTGACGGTGAAGGACGGCGAATTCTGCGTATTCCTCGGCCCCTCCGGCTGCGGCAAATCCACTGCCATGCATTGCGTGGCGGGTCTGCTTGAGCCCGTTGACGGCACGATTCACTTTGGCGAAGAGCTGATGACGGAAATCGTCGGCGGCAAGAAGAAGACCTTCGTTCCTCCACAGGAGCGCAACATCGCCATGGTATTCCAGGAATATGCGCTGTATCCCAATATGACGGTGCGCAAGAACATGTCCTTCGCCCTGGAAACCAAGAAGGCGCCCAAGGAAGAAATCAACAAGCGCGTGAACACGATGGCGGAAATGCTCTCCATCGATCATCTGCTGGATCGCCGTCCGGCGGAGCTCTCCGGCGGTCAGCGTCAGCGCGTTGCCCTGGGCCGCGCCCTGGTTCGCGATCCGCAGGTCTTCCTGCTGGACGAACCGCTGGGCAACCTGGACGCCAAGCTGCGCGATCAGGTTCGCTATGAACTCAAGAAGATCCAGTCTCAGCTGGGCATCACCACCATCTACGTCACCCACGACCAGACCGAAGCCATGACCATGGCCGATCATATCGTGCTGATGAAGGACGGCCACATCATGCAGGAGGGCACCCCCAACGATCTGTACGATCATCCCAACTGCGAATTTGTGGCGGGCTTCCTGGGTACGCCGCAGATCAACATCTTCACCTGCAAGGTGAAGGAAGAGGGCGGCGCGATTGTGCTGGACGCCGGCGACTTCAAGCTTTCCGCGCCTGAAAATTGCGTGGCTTGCCTGAAGCCCTACATCGGCAAGGAAGTGCATCTGGGCATCCGTCCCTCCGACCTGGTGGTGACGGAAGATGGCACGATTCCGGCTGTGCTGGAATCCGTTGAGCCGCTGGGCGATGCGTATCTGGTTTACGTGCGCATCGGCGACAAGGTGGTTGTCTTCAAGCATACCGAAGAAGAAGCGCCCGAGGCGAAGGAACTGAAGCTCGCGCCCAACATGGCCAAGCTGCATCTGTTCGATCCCGAAACCGAAAAGCGCATCAACGCCTGATGTATATAAGCCGCTGTCCCGCCTGAATGAAGGCGGGACATGCGTGCTTATTGAGAAAAAACAAATTGTACGGTATAATAAAGTATATCGTATGAAACGGAGGAAATACCATGCGGCAGAAGATCATCGATATCCTGATGGATTTCAATGAAGATGTGGACTACGAAAAGGAGCAGGCGCTGATTGACGACGGGCATATTGATTCCCTCGATCTGACGGCTGTGATCCTCGAACTGGAAGAGGCGTTCCAGGTTCGCATTGATCCTGCGCAGGTAGAGCCTGAAAACTTCAACAGCGTGGACGCCATCCTGGAAATGGTGACGCGCTATCAGGAAGCAAAATGATCCGGAACGTACTTGTCTGGCTTGAAAATACGGCCCGCGAGCGACCGGACGCCATCGCTTTTGAGGACGACCAGGATCGTCTGACATACGGCGAATTGCAAAAAAGGGCGCGGGAGATAGGCTCTTATCTTGCGGATGCAGTGAAGGCGCAAACGCCGGTGCTCATCCTGATGGAGAAGAGCCCCTCTTGCATTGCGGCGATGCTGGGCGCGGTGTATGCCGGGTGCTTTTATACGCCGGTGGATCCCGCCATGCCGCAATCAAGGCTGCAGTTGATTAAGGATGTATTGCAGCCTGCGTGTATTCTGTGTGAAGAAAAATATCTTGCTGCGGCGCAGGAACTGGCGCAGGGCGTGCCGGTTTTTGTGGCGCAGGAAATTCCCGGCATTGTCCATGAAAAGCAGCTGAATGATATCCGCAAAGGGCACATGGACAATGATCTATTGTATGTGCTTTTTACCAGCGGGTCTACGGGCGTGCCCAAGGGCGTGGCGATCACCCACCGCTCGGTGGTGGATTTTATCGACTGGGCTGTGCCGACGCTTGAAATTGACGCAGCGTGTAAGTTCGGCAATCAGGCGCCGCTGTATTTTGATAATTCCGTATTGGATATTTACTGCGCCATCCGTACCGGCGCGTGCGTGCATTTTATTCCCAAGCGGTATTTTACTTTCCCGGCCAGGATGCCTGAATATCTGAAAAACGCCGGGGTCAATACGCTTTTCTGGGTGCCTTCGGCGCTGACGGGCGTAGCGCAGGCGGGCTTGTGTGAAGAGAATGCGCCCAGGCTGCGCAAGGTGCTTTTCTGCGGCGAGGTGATGCCCTGCCGCACGCTGAATGCGTGGAAGAAGGCAGCGCCGGGCGCTTTGTTTGTCAACATGTACGGGCCGACGGAAATCACCGACGTGTGCATGTATTTTATCATCGACCGTGATTTTGCGGACGATGATGTGCTGCCGATCGGCTTTCCGTGCGAAAATACCCGCATTTACCTGATTGACGGGGAAATCTGCGTGGGCGGCACCTGCCTGTCGCCGGGATATTATCGCGCGAAAGAAAAGACGGAGCAGGTCTTTGTGCAAAATCCCCTGCGCGAAGAGATTCGGGAAATCATCTATCGCACAGGCGATCTGGGCCGCTATAACGAGCGCGGTGAAATGATGTTCATCGGCCGCAAGGATAGCCAGATCAAGCGCCACGGCTACCGCATTGAACTGGGCGAGATTGAAAGCGCGCTGTGTTCTCTTGTGGAGGTGGACGACGGCTGCTGTCTGTTTGACGCCGCGCAGGAGAAGATCATCAGCTTCTACACCGGCGGCTCGGAGGAAAAGCAGCTGAAAAAACTGCTGAAGACGAAATTGCCCAAATATATGCTGCCCGACGTCTTTATCTTAAAAGACGCGCTGCCCAAAACGGGCAACGGCAAGACCGACCGCGTGCAGCTGAAACGGGAGTGGGAAAATGAGCATCCTGTCGTTTGAATTTCTGGTATTCGTGGCGGCGGTGATTGTTGTTTTCTATCTGCTGCCGCAGAAAATCCGCTGGGTGGTATTGCTCGCAGCGAGCCTTGGCTTTTATCTTCTGAGCGGCTGGCAGGGGCTTTGCTATCTCATTGCGGTGGCTGCGATTACCTGGCTTGGCGCACTTCGTATAGATCATCTGCGGCTGAAGATGGAAGCAGCCAAGGCGGATGAAAATCCCGCGCTGGCGCATAAGGCGAAAAAAGGCATGCGCCGCAGTTTGACGGGCAGCCTTTTGCTGGTGCTGGGTGCGATGGTGTTTATCAAGTATGCGGATGCCGGCCGCGCGGCGGTCAATGAGCTGCTCAGGGCGTTTGAACACAGAGAGCAGATGAACTCTTTCACGCTGCTTGTGCCGCTGGGGCTGAGCTATTTCACCTTCCAGAGCGCGGGCTATGTGATTGATGTATACTGGGGGAAAGCGAAAGCACAGAAGAATTTCTTCAAGCATCTTTTGTTTGTGTCGTTCTTCCCGCAGGTGATTCAGGGGCCGATTGCGACGCACAATCAGCTGTCACCGCAGCTGCTTTCGCCTCAATATTTCCATCCGCACAGATTCACCATGGGCTTTCAGCTGATGCTGTGGGGCTATTTCAAAAAGCTGGTGCTGGCAGACAGGCTGGCGACGGTGACAACGGCTGTTGCAGAAGGCACACAGCAGCCGGGCTGGATGATCCTTCTGGGCGTGATCCTTTATACCATCCGTTTGTACGGGGATTTCTCCGGCGGCATGGATGTGGTGCGCGGCGTGGCGATGATGCTGGGCGTGGAGCTTACGGAGAATTTCCGCCGCCCGTTCTTTGCGGTGAGCGTTGCGGATTACTGGCGGCGCTGGCATATTTCGCTGGGCACGTGGTTCAGAAGCTATGTGTTGTATCCTTTGAGCATTTCGCGCTTTGGCGCAATGCTGGGGCGCGTTGGCAAAAAAATCCTTGGCAAAAAGGCCGGGCGCATGCTGCCGGGCGCGGTGGCGACGTTTATCATCTTTTTGCTGATCGGCATCTGGCACACGGCTAACTGGAACGCGCTGGTGTTCGGCGTGTATTTCGGCTTGCTGATGGGCGTATCGATGCTGCTGGAGCCGTTGTTCAAAATAATCCGGAAAAAGCTGCATATCAGCGAAAAATGCCGGTGGTGGCGGGCGTTTGCTTGCCTGCGTACGATCTGCCTTGTGCTGCTGGCGCAGTATTTTGCCTTTACAAACGGGCCGGCGCAGGGCGTGTCCCTCCTGACGGGTACCTTTGCCAACTGGCAGTTCAAGGGCGCGGCGGAGCTTATGACAGAGATCATGTCCTGGCTTGAATGGGGGATTGCGGGCGCTGCCATGCTGATTGTGGCTGTGGTTGATATCCTGTGCGAATGCAAAATCGATGTGAACGGCAGGCTGGCCAAGTGCTTTTTCCTCATCCGCTGGATCGTATTGATTGCACTGATTCTTGCCGTTCTGGTCTTTGGTTACTACGGCGAAGGCTTTGACGGCGCGGCGTTCCTTTATACCAATTTCTGATAAAAGGAGGTGTGATGATGCAGGGCAGCATCCCCGAAAAAGCAACCGGGCGGGAGAAGATATTCTTCCTTGTACGCACGGCTGTGTTTGCCGTGGTATTGTTTATCGTGCTTTTCTACACGCTGTATGTGCTCGTGCCCAAATATGATTACGGCATCTGCAGCATCACCAACCTCTATCAGCAGGAGGAAGACGCGGTGGATGTGCTCGTATTGGGCACAAGCCTTGCATACGCGGGCATTAACACCAATGTTCTGTGGGAGGAATACGGCATTGCTTCCTATAATCTGTGCGGCGCGGAGCAATCTTACTGGATCAGTTACTACTATCTGGAAGAGGCGCTCAAAACGCAGACGCCCAGGCTGATATTGCTGGACGCCAAGGCGAGCACGTATCCGAGGGACTATTCTTCGCGCGGGCGCACGTTCCTGGGGACGACGGGCATTGCCGATCTGTCCACCCGCTTGAAAGCCATCCGCGCGAGTGTGAAGGAAGAGGATTATCTCAGTTTTGTCCTGGGCTTTCCGCAATTGCACAGCTATTATTCGCAGATGACGTGGGATAATTTTGCCTATCCGCCGGATAACGCCGGGCGCGGCGCGGACTGGAAGGGCTATATCGAGGCTACGGTTACCGAGGAGCATTCCCGCCCGTCGCTGGTGTGGGTGGAGACGAAGGTGGATCTGCAGGTAAGACAGGAAGAATACCTGCGAAAGATTATGGCGCTTGCGCAGCGGGAGAATATTCCGCTGATGATTGTGGGCATTCCCAATCCCGATTACGCCAACGATCACATGTATTACAACACTGTGTGGGGGATTGCGGAGGAATACGGCGTTTCCTATGTCAATTACAATGATCCCAGCATTCGTTTCGGGCTGACCTATTCCAGCTGTTTTGCGGACTGGCAGCATCTGAACGTCAAGGGCAGCGTGATTTTCTCGCGCAAGCTGGGCGCCGACCTGAAGGACATGTTTGATCTGCCCGATCGCCGCGGCGAGGAAAAATATGAATCGTGGAATACCTGCGCAGACAAATGGTACGCGCAGTATCCCGAGCATCGGCCGCAATAAAAACACGAAAATGAAAAAGGAGGATGAAAAAATCCTCCTTTTTCCGATTTTGAAAGCATAATACAGAAATTTCCAAATATGTGTGCTGGATATTCCATTGATTTATTTGTAAAATGCGGTACACTGAATGTAATAGTAGGGGGGAGTATACCCTTCTGCAAACATTTATGAAAGGATGAACCTATATGAAGAAACTGTCTTTGCTTATGGCCATCATCATGATGATCAGCTGCATCGGCGCCTTCGCGGAAGCTCCCGCTGCTCCCGCCGGCGAAACCGAACAGGCTCCCGCCTCCGCTGCTGATATTGCGAACATGATGAACCAGAGCGCCAACAGCGAGGCCGCTAAGGCTGCCGCTGCTCTGCTGGAAGCCAACTGCGAATTCTCGGTCATCGAAGCGACCGAAACCCAGAAGAAGCTGTCCTACATCGAAGGCGTCACCGCCATTCTGGAAGTGGACGGCCTGAAGTTCAAGGATCTGAACAAGAACGGCTCTCTGGACGTGTACGAAGACTGGCGCAAGACCACCGACGAGCGCGTTGCTGACCTGATCAGCCAGATGACGCCCG
>JAZQXQ010000078.1:0-4041 GCA_045632965.1 Clostridia bacterium | reverse complement strand
AGCCGCTGCCGAAGCCTGCACCGCCATCAGCGCCGCTTGCGCCGAAAAGGTTCACACCGAAGTCGTCGCTCTGGTGAACAGCCTGATCGCTGAATAAAGAATAGCTTTTCAAAGCCCGTGTCTGAAAAAGACACGGGCTTTTTGTCGGAAACGGTGCTTGACTTACCGGGATTTGCTTTTATAATAGAAGCATAGGGAGGGGAATAATATGAAACTTGCAACGACGACCGGCGATTTTTCCGCATATACCGTTTCTCAGGAAGAGATTGTCCGCTATATTCATCAGGCGGGCTTGAAGTATATTGATTACAGCTTCGGCATGGATTATGCGCACAAGACAGGCGCGTTCGCCGAGGACTGGCAGGAGCAGATGAAGCATCTGCGCAAAGTGGCGGATGAACTGGGCGTAAAGTTTGTTCAGTCGCATGCGCCGATGGGCAAGCCCATTGTGCAGGGGCCCGATTATGAGCCTTTCATCGAAGCGAACAAGCGCTGCATCGAATGCTGCGCGCTGCTGGGGATTGACCGCGTGGTGGTGCATTCCGGCTATGAATACGGACTGACGAAGGAAGAATGCCTGGCGCGCAACAAGGAGTTTTACATGCGCCTGCTGCCGCTGGCAGAAGAGAAAAAGGTGCACGTGCTGACGGAAAACTTTAACAAGATGCATAAGGAAGGCGTTTTCTGGATCGATAACGCCGGCGATCTGCGTCAGCTACTGGATCTGGTGGATCATCCTTATTTCCATGCGGTGTGGGACGCTGGCCATGCCAATTTGCAGGAAATGCCGCAGGACGAAGAACTGCGCATTGTGGGCGAGCATGTGTATGCGCTGCATATTCAGGATAACATGGGCGAGCATGACTCGCATATTTTCCCGTATCTGGGCACGATGAATCTGGATGCGGTGATGAACGGGCTGAAGGATATCGGCTATAAGGGCTATTTCACGTTCGAGGCCGGCGGCTTTTTCACCGGACCGCAGAAGCGCAGGCCGTTTGAAAAGGATCAGCGGCTGCTCAAAGCCCCTGTGGAATTGAGAATTCAGGCGGAAAAGCTGCTTTACAGCATCGGCAAGCACGTTCTTGAAGCGTACGGCTGCTACGAAGAATAAGCAAAATCCCCCTTCAAAATTTGAAGGGGGATTGCTTTTGCGGCTGTAAAACCGTATAATGTGTATATCCCTTTGGAGGTGCGAAAAATGAAGAAAATTGGTATGCTTGTAGCGGTTGAAATCAAGGCGGTGCTGGACAAATACGGCGCTGCGCTGGAAGAAAAGAATGTTGCGGGATATCGCGTGCTGGAGTACAAAACGCCGCAGTATGAACTGGTGATCCTCAATTCGGGCGCCGGTGAAATTGCTGCGGCTGCGGGCACGCAGTATCTGATCAGCGAGTATAAAGTGGATATGATTGTCAATTTCGGCGTGGTCGGCGGCCTGACGGAGGATATGGGCAAGACCAAAACGGCGATTGTGGAAAAGGTTGTGCATTATGACTTTGACACCAGCGCCATTGACAACTGCGAGGTGGGCCGGTATATCCAGTATCCCGATGTGTATATTCCCGTCGACAAGGCGCTGTTTGACAAGGCGAGGGAAATGTATCCGGACTTGAAGCCTGTGATTTGCGCATCTGCTGACAAGTTTGTTGCTGATCCCAACGCCAAGCGTGCGCTGAATAAACAGTACGGTGCGGAAATCTGCGAGATGGAAGCCGCCGGCATTGCATTGACGTGCGACCGCAACGGCATTCCCTGCCTGATGATCAAGGTGGTCAGCGACGGCATCACGGGCGGCGCGGAGGAATTCAGCCAGACGATCGACGAAGCGGCAGCGATCTGCATTGAGATCGTCAACGAAGTGATTGGGGCGCTGTAAAATGAAATATCAGATGGACGAAGGGTATTTGCTTGACTGTTTTGAACGGCTTGTGCACACGCCAAGCCCCGTGAGCTATGGGGTGAAGATCAATCCGCTGCTGGAAGCGATGGCGGGGGAAATCGGGCACAGCGTGACGTACGATCGCCGCGGTACGGGGTATATCACGGTGGATGGCGAGGATAACGCTAAAACCGTACTGCTCAGCGCGCATTGGGATACGCTGGGTATGGTGGTTCGCCGCATTGACGCCGACGGCAAGATCCGCGTGAGGAGTCTTGGCGGCATGCAGTATATCAGCGCGGAAGGCTCGAGCGTGACGGTGCATACGCGCGACGGACGCGAATATACGGGTTTGCTTGCCTGCCAGTCGCATTCCACGCACGTGTTTGAAAATGCGCGTACGCTGGAGCGCAGCGAGGAAACGATGATTGTGCTGCTGGATGAGGATGTGCACAGCGAGGCTGACGTGCGCAAGCTTGGCATCCGCCACGGCGATATGATCTCGGTGGAGCCGAACTTTGAATACACCAAGACGGGGTATATCAAATCGCGCTTTATCGATGATAAAGCGGCCATTGCCTGCGCGTTTTCCATGCTGAAATACCTGAAGGACAACGGCTTGAAGCCCCGCTATCGCACGATGATCGCCTTCACCTTTGCCGAGGAAATCGGCCTTGGTGGTCCGTGGGTACCCGAAGAGGTAAGCGAGTATGTGGCAATTGATATCGGGCTGATCGGCCCGGATTATGACGGACACGAGCGCTGCGTGACAATCTGTGCCAAGGACAGAAAGGCGCCGTATACCTATGATCTGGTGACGCGGCTGATCAACCAGGCGGAAAAGGCAGGATGCGACTACGCGGTGGATGTTTTCTTCCGATACAGCACGGATGCATCAACCGCGCTGACGTGCAGCAACAATGTGTCCGCGGCGGCGTTTGGCATGCCGGTGTACTGCAGCCATGGCCGCGAGCGCACGCATATACTGAGCCTGAAAAATACTGCGAATCTGATGCTGGCATACGTGCTGGATATTTAAAAAAGGGCCGCCTTCGGGCGGCTCTTATATTGCGGTTGATTGAGCAAGGGCAGCAGTCAGCTCATCGTATGTCATGCGCTGCAGCTGCGAAGCATAGGCGGCATATTCTTCCCTGGGCAGCGTGAGGAATTTTTCGCGCGCCTTGATCACAAGACGGTTGCATTCATCGCAGCAATCAAGCGTGCCGTCTCTTACCGGTTCGGGATTATGATAAGACCATACTTTTTTGCTGCAGATGCAGCAGCTGTTGGATCCGTTTTTTGCCATGAAATTGCCTCCGGAATACTGAAAAAAGTGAATAGCTTATTTTCTCTTTGCACCGCACCTGATGCAAACGGTGCGCGGCGCGCCGGCATAACTGTTTTCGTTTGTTTCGCCGCAGGCAACGCATTTCCACTGAAGCTCGTCCTCAGACTTGGGGTGATACATATCGGGCGCGGAATTGGGGTAAATTCTGCCGCAGCCCGGGCAGCGCACATGAGAATCCTGACGAGCATTATCAAACTCGCAGCCACATCTGCAAGTAACCATTGGGGAACCTCCTTGCTTTTTTACAAGTATAGCATAAAACGCAGCCGAAGGGAAGTAAAGACACTGAAAACGAAGCCGGCGTCATTGATATAAAGTGCAGAGATTATCTTTGAAAAGGAAAATTGACAGAGAAAACTGCTGCACCTATAATTGCGATGAGTGGTTGTGTCATCTCATTTGCAAGCAGTTTGAGCAGCAGCGATTCCTGAAAGTTCGTGACATAGCGTGACATAGTGGTTTTGGCGTGACATAGGAATGACATAAAGGAGGGGGAAAAACACGCCAAAGCATGGTGGTTAAGCAACGAAAAGCAGGAGAAAGCAAAAAAGAGAACCACCCCTTGTGGGGGTGATTCCCTGAAAAGCCTTGATTTTACTGGATTTCTTACTTGCCGAAGTAGCGCTTCAGCAGGCCTTCGAAAGCCTTGCCGTGTCTCGCCTCGTCGCGCGCCATTTCATCTGATTCTTCGCTTCGCTCGAATCAGTACAACGCTATTTTAGCATGTCAGGCAAGCATTTTCAAGACATCTTGCTAACATCTTTTGTACATCAGTGGCACATCTTTTATACATCTTTTGAAGAAGTCTGGT
>JAZQXQ010000077.1:0-1928 GCA_045632965.1 Clostridia bacterium | reverse complement strand
CCGAGACGCTCCGCCTCGCCGGGAACGACGGGCAGGCGCTTGTACAGGAAAGTGGATTCCAGCGCTGCGTAGGTGCCGCGGGCGATGTCATCGCGGGTGGGCAGATAGCCCAGCAGCTCTTCGCCGCAGCCCAGCATCACGCCGTCGGGACGGCCCAGGGCGTCACGGACTTCCATACCGATCTGCGTGAAGCCCTCAAACGGTACGGCCAGCACCGGCACGCCGCCGAGAATCAGATATTTACAGGTTAGATCTTCGGTTTCCTTCAGATCGGACAGCTTGGCAAGCATTTCCTTTTCCCACGTGAGCGCCACGCGGGCGGCGGGCTGTTCGGGGCCGCCGGATACCTCCACCGCATGCTTGGCCGCGCCGCGGATTTCTTCCTCCGTGACGCTGGTCAATCGCAGGGTGAAGGGCAATTCGCCTGCTTCCATGGTGAGCGGCAGGTCTTTTCTGTCGGAGGTAAAGGCATTCACCACGATCTGCGCAAATTCATTCAGCCTGTCGTCGGTGGGCTTCCACGGGTCGATATCGCCGCACAGGCCGTTGAGATAGATGGATTTATAGCCCTTTTCCGTCATCAGACGGTTGACTTCTCCGGCAAAATCAGCAGATACGGCGGTGACACGGCCGCAGAACACGCCATGACAGGCGGCGTTGATCATGCAGATGGGGGCTTTGTCCTGACGAATCAGCGTAAAGCCGCGGACAAAGCGATCCACCGGGCCGTTGGGGATGGTGCGGTTATAGATATGATCGCCCTTGAAGGGGTGGAAGGCCTGTTCAAGCGCCGTGACCTGACACAGATCCTCGGCTGCTTCATCCACCGCGCGGCAGATCAAGCCGCCGACGGCGGCGACATAGGCGTCGTCCGTATAGCCGCAGCCCTCGTGATATTTGATGCACGGGCCGGTGTGCGTATGGATGCTGACGATGATGACGCGGGAGGCGGGGATGTCAAGTGTTTCGGCGTGGCGGAAAACTTCCTCGCATACGCCCTTGCTCAGGCCCAAAAGATCGCAGGAGATAATCAGCACTTTTTCGCCGTTTTGCTCAAGCAGCACGGCGCGGGCGTAGAGCGGATCGCGCACGGTCAGCGCGCAGCGGCCCAGATAATAGCCGTAGCCTGCCAGCTCCACGCCCATGGGCGGGGTCAGCTCCCATTGACCAAATCCTGCGTACATCGCTATGCCTCCCTTAATTCAGTCCGGGAATGATATCCTGATAGCGGGCGATGAGCGCTTCGTTCCACTCGTCGCCGCCGTCCACATTGCTGGATTTGAAGAAATCGGCCTCAAAGCCTTCTGCCAGGGACATTTCCTTCACCCGGCAGACGATGGATTGCAAAATGGCTGCGCCGATTGCGGTGGAGGTGGGGCCAACCATGGAGCCGTCCGCCGCCTTGAAGGACGCATCGCCCAGCACGCCGCCGTTATCCAGCACCAGATCGGCCGCCTCAAACAAACGCAGATTGCGGCTGTTGCGCGAGGTGACGGACAGCGTGTGCTGCATGGAGGTGAGCGCAATCACATAGGCGCCGCGCTTGCGGGCCTCTTCCGCCAGCAGCACGGGCACGGCATTGCGGCCCGAATTGGAGATGGAAATCAGCACGTCGCCCGCCTTGATGGGATATTTTTCAAGCAGGATGGGCAGCCAGCCTTCGTCGCGCTCCTCAAGCGTCGAACCGGCGGCGGAAATATGCAGCATCAGCTTTTCATCCAGAATGGGGCAGACGCGCGCCATGCCGCCGGCACGGTAGAAAATTTCCAGCGCCAGCAGATGCCCGTGGCCCGTGCCGAAGGTGTAAAGCATGCCGCCCCGGCGGAAGCAATCCGCAATGCGGCGGGCGGCCTCCTCCATGCCGTCCTGCTGCGTTTCCAGCGTGCGCTTCAGCAGGGCGGAAAGATTATCAAAATAGACGTTAATGG
>JAZQXQ010000076.1:0-4702 GCA_045632965.1 Clostridia bacterium | reverse complement strand
CAGCTGCGCCTTCTTCAGATCGTGCTTGGTGGGATCGAACTGATCAATATCGGCATAGAGCACGTAGAAGTAGTAGGTGTTCCAAAGCGTGCCCATGAACTTGCGCTGATATTCGGAGACGTTGGCTTTGGAGAAGCGGCTGGGCAGCCACGGAGCGCTGCCGGCGTAGAAGTACCAGCGCACGGCGTCGGCGCCCTGATCATCCAGCACATCCCAGGGATCCACGACGTTGCCCAGATGCTTGCTCATCTTGTGGCCGTCGGCATCCTGCACGTGACCGAGCACGACGCAGTTTTTGAAGGGCGCGCAGTCAAACAGCTGCGTGGAGATGGCCAGCAGCGTGTAGAACCAGCCGCGGGTCTGGTCGATGGCTTCGGAAATGAAGTTGGCGGGGAAGTTCGCCTCGAACTTCTCCTTGTTTTCAAAGGGATAGTGCCACTGCGCGAAGGGCATGGAGCCGGAATCATACCAGCAGTCGATGACTTCGTTGGTGCGGTGCATGGGCTTTCCGCAGTGGGGGCACTTGATGACGACCTTGTCGATGTAGGGGCGATGCAGCTCGGGCAGATCAACCTCGCCGATGGCCATGTCAAGCAGCTCCTGCTTGCTGCCGATCACGTGCATATGGCCGTCTTCGCACAGCCAGATGGGCAGGGGAGTGCCCCAGTAGCGTTCGCGGGAAAGGCCCCAGTCGACCACGTTTTCAAGGAAGTTGCCCATACGGCCTTCCTTGATGTTGTCGGGCATCCAGTTGACAGAGCGGTTGCTGGCCAGCAGATTGTCGCGCACAGCCGTCATGCGGATGAACCAGGTGGGGCGGGCGTAATACAGCAGGGGGGTGTCGCAGCGCCAGCAGAAGGGATAATCATGCTCGTAGAGCGCCTTCTTGAGGAGCAGCTTGCGGGAACGCAGATCGTCGATGATCATGGGATCGGCGTCCTTGACGAAGGTGCCGGCCCAGGGAGTGTCTTCGGTCAATTTGCCCTGCGCATCCACCAACTGGACGAAGGGCAGGTTGTTGGTACGGCCCACGCGCGCGTCGTCTTCACCGAAGGCGGGGGCGATATGGACGATACCGGTACCGTCGGTCAGTGTGACGTAATCATCGGCGACCACGTACCAGGCCTTTTCCTTGGGCGCGTTCTTGAGCGGGAAGAGGGGCTCGTATTCGGTGCCGACAAGATCGGATCCCTTGAAGGAGCGGACCTTTTCGATCCTGGCGACGTCTTCCTTGCTGAAGACGGATTCGATCAGCGCATCGGCCATGATGTAGGTTTCTTCGCCGAACTTGAACTCGGTGTAATCCTCTTTGGCGTTCACGCACAGGGCGACGTTGCTGGGCAGAGTCCAGGGCGTAGTCGTCCAGGCGAGGATGTATTTATTTTCTTCGCCCTTGACGGCGAACTTGGCAAATACGGAGAATTCCTTCACGGCCTTGTAGCCCTGCGCGACTTCATGGGAAGACAGCGCGGTGCCGCAGCGGGGGCAGTAAGGAACGATCTTGTGGCCCTTGTAGATCATATCCTTCTGGGCGATCTGCTTCAGGCTCCACCACACGGACTCGATGTAATTATCATGATAGGTGACGTAAGGATGCTCCATATCCACCCAGTAGCCCACGCGCTCGGACATATCCTCCCACAGGTGCAGGTATTTCCACACGCTTTCCTTGCACTGCTTGATGAAGGGCTCGATGCCGTAGGCTTCGATCTGGGGCTTGCCGTCCAGGCCCAGCTTCTTTTCTACTTCCAGTTCAACGGGCAGGCCATGGGTATCCCAGCCGGCGATGCGCAGGACGGATTTGCCCTTCATGGTCTGATAGCGGGGGATCAGGTCCTTGATGGCGCGGGTCAGCACGTGGCCGATATGCGGCTTGCCGTTGGCGGTCGGAGGACCGTCATAGAAGGTAAAGTTTTCAGCACCCTCGCGCAAAGAGAAGCTCTTCTTGGCAATGTCGTTATCCTTCCAATACTTGAGCACCTCTTTTTCACGCTCGGTGAAATTCATGTCGGTTGTAACTTTTTTGTACATGCTCTGCTCCTTTCGGCCTTATGCCGGAGAAATCAAAAGGCCTATCCATCCACATGGGACGGACAGGCCGCGGTACCACCCAAATTGACGCAGATACTGCGCCCACTCTCGGCCCTGTATCGGGGGCAAACCGTGGCGGTTAAGCCAAGCTCCGGGGTGATCTGGTATCGGCTGCCGCTGCCGGGCTTCCATCCTCCCCGGCTTGCTGTGAGCGCATTTCCGCACCCGTCCCCATCATCGCATTATACCGAAATATTATAAGCTGAAATCGGGCAATTGTAAAGCCCCAAACGGGCAAAAATGTGCGAAAAATCGCAGTTTTCACAGCCGGATGGCGCATGCGCCGTAGATGGCAAAGCCAAGGGCGGACAAAAGGATGAGGGCTTCGGGCACCGTCATGCGGCGGCGTCTGCCGGGCAGGGCGAAATAGAGAGCCGCGTAGGGCAAAAGATCGCAGGTATAGCGCGCGCCGAACTGGAAGCCGCCGAAGGTGCGGTGCAAAAGCAGGCAGAACAATTGCGCACAGAAGGCGAGAATGACGGCGGCCTTGGTGAAGGACATGCGCTTTTTGAAAATGTCGATAATAAAGAGAATGAGCATCATCAAAAAGACGGGATGCACGATGAACATCGAAAAGCCGAATCTGTTCAGCTCAAGGCCGGAATCCGTTTGCGTGAAGGGGGCGCCGAAGAAGAACTGACGGATGTTTTTCAGCACGTGATCAAGCGAAAACTGCACGCCGCCCTGGAAGGAAAACTCCGGCAGATAATTGTGGCCGAATTCCAGCGGATTGCCAAAACGTGCGTAGTTATACCATCCGTAGGCAAAGGCGACGGCGAGACCGAGGGATACGCCGGGAATGAGGCGGAGAATTTCGCGCTTCATGGGGCGCTTTTCTCTGAGCGCGCGTTCCAGCCACATGACGAACAACACAAGGCCGTAGATGGCATTGAAAGGCCTGCAGCCGACGGCGAGCGCATAGCAGAAAAGCGACGGCGTGTATTTGCTGCGGAACATGAAGTACACGCTGCCCATCGTCAGCATGAAGGCCATCGTCTGCGCCAGATACCACACCGCGCCGTCGGTCGTGAGCGACAAAAGAGCGGTGGCATAGCTGCAAAGCAGCGCAAAGGCGCAGGCGCTCAGCTTATCATAGCGGGCGCGGCGCAGCATGCCGTAGACAGAAAGGCAGCCAAAGAGCATGTAGACTTTGACCAGCAGATGATCGGGCGTATTGCCGCCGACA
Organism: Clostridia bacterium; assembly: GCA_045632965.1. Classification (GTDB taxonomy): domain Bacteria; phylum Bacillota; class Clostridia; order Christensenellales; family Aristaeellaceae; genus SFMI01. Next base: position 1,425 of record JAZQXQ010000076.1, on the reverse strand, counting down.
AGGAAGGACAAAAGGTACATCGGGATGCTGGGCACGGGCGGGAAGGAGACCCAGTAATCGTTATTGAAAATGGCCAGCTCAAGGTGCGGGTAATCGCGGCCGAGGGACATATTGCCCTCGCGCCATGCCAGCGCCTGCAGGGTATAGGTGTTATAGCCGGAAGAGCCGATGGGATCGATGTTGTACAGCGCACAGATCACCGCATAAAGGACGGCAACCGCCCAGATCAAAAGCACCGGCGTATAATCCAGCGAACGCAGAAATAAGGAAAGCCGCGCACCGGCGCGGCAAATACGGCAGGATTTTCTGCCGTTATTTCCGGAGCGTTCAGCCATGGCCTGTTTGTAATAGCTCATGCGTGTGTCTCCCGAATAAAAGGTCAGTTTTTGTTGTCGTAACCGAGGGTCTTGAGATCGGCAACGGAATCGCGCCAGCCGGGACGAACCTTGACAAACAGCTGAAGGTTGACGCGCATGCCAAGGAGGGATTCCATATCCGTGCGGGCTTCGCGGCCGATGAGGGTGATCATGCTGCCGCGCTTGCCGATGATGATGGATTTGTGGGAAGCGCGCTCGCAGTAGATATCGGCGTGCACTTCGATCAGATCCTTGCCCTTCTTTTCCATGCCGAGAATCTCAATGCCGATGCCGTGAGGCACTTCGTCGCGCAGGTGCAGCAGCGCCTTTTCGCGCACAAGCTCGGCGCACAGCAATCGCTCAGGCTGGTCGGTCATCATATCGTCGGGGAAATACTTGGGGCCGACGGGCATGACGGAAAGCAGCTCATTTTTGAGCGTTTCAAGGCCTTCACCCTTCATGGCGCTGATGGGCAGGATGGATTTGAAGCCCATGTCCTTGAAAATATCGATGATGCGCAGCAGCTCCTGCGGCTGGACAAGGTCGATTTTGTTAAGAAGCAGAAAGGTGGGCAGCTTTTTCTTGCTCATATCTTCCGCGATCTGGCGATCCTGCGGGCCGACGGCAGTGACGTCCACCAGCACCATCAGCGCATCAATGCCGTCCATGCCCTCCTGCACGGCCTGCATCATGTAGTTGCCAAGGGCGGTGCGGGGCTTGTGGATGCCGGGGGTATCGACGAAGACGATCTGATGATTTTCGCCGCCACAGATGCCCATCAGGCGGTTGCGGGTGGTCTGGGGGCGGTTGGAGACGATCGCGACCTTTTCGCCGACCATGGCGTTAAGGAGCGTGGATTTGCCCACGTTGGGGCGGCCGACGATGGCGACAAAGCCGGAGCGGAAGGTGGATTCGTTGTTCATGATATTAGTCCTTTCCAAGATAATCACCCGTACCATTGTTCGGGCCAAATGCTTCGGGGAGAAGCTGGGGAAGCGTCATTTCGGTGCGCTGATCACCGCAGACAGTAATCACGCGCAGATCGGGGGCAAACTCGTTGAGCACCTGC
>JAZQXQ010000075.1:0-1660 GCA_045632965.1 Clostridia bacterium | reverse complement strand
TGATTGCTCTGCGGCCTTTTTGCTGCCCCAAATGAATGGCGCGATTGAATGCACACAGTAGATCAATCAGTACAAAAGAAAACGGACGGGTATTCCGTCCGTTTTATCATATTTGAGTCAATCAGCGCTGCACTTCGTCTTCCGGAATTCTGTAGAGCTGGCGATTGTCCAGCCCCCAGACCTTCTCACTGAAGCCGCCCGGCACAGCGCGGGAAATGGCTTCGTCCATCTCGTAAAGGCGGGCGTCGAGCGTATCGAGCGTGTGGAGCACTTCTGCCTCCGGGAACTTGGGGGCCATCGGGCTGCCGTAATCCGGAATGCCGTGGTGAGAGAGCACCATGTGCTGCAGCAGAAGCGCCTTGCCAGGATTGGCGCCGGTCTTCTGGGCGGCGAGCTGGATGTTCACCACGCCGCGTACGATGTGACCAAGCAGCTTGCCGTCGAGACTGTAATCGGAAACGAGGCCAAGGACGTCGGCGTCCATTTCATCGATCTTCGCCAGGTCGTGGATGATTACGCCGGCAACCAGCAGGCTGGGATTGAGCTGCGGATAAACACTCATGATGGCTTGAGCGGCCTTGAGCATGGTGGTCATGTGATGGAGCAGGCCGCTGCGCTCGGCGTGGTGCATCTGCTTGGCAGCGGGGAAAGTGAGGAGCTTGTCGCCTGCGCGGTCCAGCAGTTCGCAGGTGATGCGGCGGATGTCCTGATCGGCGATGCGGTCCGCAGCACGGATAATCTCAGCGAGCATGTCCTTGGGATCGTGCGGCGCACAGGGAATGAGCGAGGACATATCCACGTCGTCCCGCTTTTCCACGGCACGGATCTTCTCCACGCGCAGCTGCATGCGGCCATTGAATTCATTGCCGGTGGCACGTACCTTCACGATGCTGCCGGCAACGGGCGGCTGCACAGTGCCGTCCCACATTTTGGCATTGATGGAACCGGAACGGTCCGCAAGGGTCATATCAAGATAATTCTTGCCAGAGGCAGCGGCGCGCTGCTCAGCAGAACGGACAATCAGAAAACCTTCAAAGCGGTCGTCACGCTTGATTTCAGACAAAAGCACGGTGTATAACTCCCTTCGGAAAAACAGAATCCTTCATTGAACAATATTATGCAGGATTTGAGCACGATTTGCAAGTGAAAAATCGCTGTAGGGATCAGAAGGGATCTGATAAGGAGCGGTAAATTGAATTGAGCAGACCAACCAGATTGATGGCTTCATCGCGGACAACGTTGACGTTATGATCATGGGTGATCCGGAGAACGTTGACACGCAGTACCGCACCAGGTTCTCCATCAAGATTTTGACCGACGCTGGCATGAAAGTAGATATCAACGATCCGCTGCAAGCGCTGGATATCCTGATGGTTGTGCTTATGGCGGCTCTTATTCTGATCATGATCTTTGGCAGGTGCTGAAAACCAAAAATGATGTGCGGTTGCGGCTGAATGGGCTGCATCCGCGTTTTTGTATGAAGTGCCTTTTGTGTTGAGTTGACGCGTAGGATGATCATGACTGTACAGGGATAAATATTTTTTCGGGGCAATTGTATTCTGATCTGCGCTGTGCTAAAATGCTGGCATTGTTTTATGAAAGACTTCGCTGCGGCGGGAGGAAAAACGATGCTGAACGCATATTCAGGCGGTCTGCGCAG
>JAZQXQ010000074.1:0-3095 GCA_045632965.1 Clostridia bacterium | reverse complement strand
CCTTCCAGCGTCTGAAGGAAGCTGCCGAAAAGGCCAAGATCGAACTCTCCGGCGTGATGAGCGCGAACATCAACCTGCCCTTCATCACCGCGGACGCCACCGGCCCCAAGCATCTGGACATGACGCTGACCCGCGCCAAGTTCAACGAGCTGACCGCCGATCTGGTGGAAAAGACCATCATCCCCATGCAGAATGCCCTGCGTGACGCCGGCCTGACCGCCGCGCAGCTGGATAAGGTCATCCTGGTGGGCGGCTCCACCCGCATCCCCGCGGTGCAGGAGGCTGTCAAGCGCGTGACCGGCAAGGATCCCTTCAAGGGAATCAACCCCGACGAGTGCGTTGCCATCGGCGCCGCCATTCAGGCTGGCGTGCTGGGCGGCGAAGTCAAGGATGTGCTGCTGCTGGACGTCACGCCCCTGTCTCTGGGTCTGGAAACCGAAGGTCACATCTTCCCCCGTCTGATCGACCGCAACACCACTATCCCCACCGAAAAGAGCCAGGTGTTCTCCACCGCCGCCGACGGCCAGACCACCGTGGAAATCCACGTGCTGCAGGGCGAGCGCCCCATGGCCTATGACAACAAGACCCTGGGCCGCTTCCACCTGACCCGCATTCCCGCTGCTCCCCGCGGCGAGCCGCAGATCGAAGTCACCTTCCGCATTGACAAGAACGGCATCGTGTCCGTCTCTGCCAAGGATAAGGGTACCGGCAACGAGCAGAACATCACCATCACCTCCTCCACCAACATGAGCGAGGAAGAAATCCAGCAGCGCGTCAAGGAAGCCGAGCAGTTTGCCGAGGCCGACAAGAAGCGCAAGGAAGAGGTGGAAATTCTCAACCATGCCGACTCCATGACCTACGAGCTGGAAAAGCAGCTGCGCGAGAACGGCGATAAGCTCTCCGCCGAGGACAAGGAAACCGTCGAAAAGGAAATCGCCGATTTCAAGGCCGTGCGTGAACGCAACGACGCGCAGGAAATCAAGGCTGCGATGGAAGCTATGACCCAGAAGGTGTACGCCATCTTCGGCAAGCTCTATCAGCAGCAGGGCGGCGCCGGTGCTCCCGATATGGGCGCGCAGGGCGGCATGAACGATGACGGCAGCGTGGATGCTGACGGCTCCGTGCAGTAATGAATACTTTGCGTAGACTGACCGCCTGTGCGATCGCTGTGATCCTTTTCGTTATGGCCGGGGCATGTGCTCCGGCCATGGCGGAGGAGAGCGAAACGGACAAGGTTGTCATCCGCTGTCTGGGGGATTTTATTATCCATGATCCGCTGCTGGAGGCGGCGAAAACGGCGGACGGCGGCTATGATTTTTATTCGATGATCGCGCCCGTGGCCGATCTGATCGGCGATGCGGATTATACCATCGCCAATGTGGACGGCACCATCGGCGCGAGCGAAACGTACTCGGGCTATCCGCGCTTCAATTCGCCCGTGGCCCTGCTGGATGCGCTGGAGGCGGCGGGCGTTGATATGCTGACGCTGGCCAACAACCACGCGCTGGACAGCGAGTACGAAGGGCTGATCCGGCAGATGGATCTGCTGGACGCGCGCGGCATGGCGCATATCGGCACGGCGCGCACGCAGGAAGAGAGCGATACGCCCTTCATTCTTGAAATCAACGGCATCCGTATCGGCTTTCTCAATTACACCACGCATGCCAACGGCCGCGAAAACTCCTGCGGCAAGGACGCTGCCACCTTCGGCCTCAATCTGGTATTCAAAAATGCCGATTTTGAAGGCGATGCGCAGCGGCTGCGCGACGCGGGCGCCGAGGTGATCGTGGCGCTCATGCACTGGGGCACGGAATATGACCGCACCGAGCATGACGAGCAGCGCGTGCTGACCACGCGTCTGGGCAGAGCCGGCGTTGACGTCGTCGTGGGCGGGCATCCGCATGCGATTCAGAAAATCCAGTGGCGCGAGGCTACGCGCACGCATGACGGCGGCAAGCAGCGCACGCTGGTGTGCTATTCCAGGGGCAATTTCCTGAGCAATCAGCAAAGCCGTTATCAGAACTGCGGCATCATCTTTGAGTTCACGCTGGAGAGAAAGGCCGACGGCAGCATTGAGGTGCATTCTCCGGGCTACATTCCCATCTTTGTGTGGCGCGAGGAAGTAAACGGCAAATATTCCTATCAGGTGGTCGCCTCCGAGCGCGCGATGAACAATACGCCCGAGGGCATGTCCAAGGAAGTGCTTTCCTGGATCAAAACCTCGTGGAATGATACCAATGCACATTTGAGCACGGCGTCCAGCGCCGCCGAGTGCATTCATATTGAATAATTCTGTACACCGCAATGCGTGTTTTTACGCATTGCGGGTTCAAAATAAGGGGATAAAATGGCAAACAAACGCGATTATTATGAGGTGCTGGGCGTAGGCAAAAACGCCACGGCAGATGAAATCAAAAAGGCATACCGCAAGCACGCCAAGGAGTGCCACCCCGATCTGCATCCCGATGACAAAGAGGCCGAGGCGCGATTCCGCGAGCTGAACGAAGCAAACGAAGTCTTGTCCGATCCCGACAAGCGCGCGCGCTACGATCAGTTTGGCTTTAACGATCCCATGAACGGCGCCGGTGGCTTTGACACCAGCGGTTTTGGTGGTTTTGGCGGCATGGGCGGCTTTGAGAGCATCTTTGACCAGCTGTTTGGCGGCATGGGCGGAGGCGGCGCGCGCCGCGCCAATGCGCCCCAGCAGGGCAACGATCTGCGCTATGATATGCGCATCACCTTTGAAGAGGCCGCCTTCGGCTGCGAAAAATCCTTTGATTTTTATCGCGCGGAGAACTGCGAACACTGCCACGGCACGGGCGCCAAGCCCGGCACCCAGCCCCAGGTGTGTCCCACCTGTAAGGGCGCGGGCCAGGTGCGGGTGCAGGGCGGCTTTATGGTCACGGTGCGCACCTGCTCCGCCTGCGGCGGCACGGGCAAGGTGATCAAGGATAAGTGCCCGCACTGCACGGGCTCGGGCCGCGTCAAGCGCAAGCGCACCTGCACCTTCAAGGTGCCTGCCGGCATTGACAACGGCCAGACGATCGTGATGAACGGACAGGGCGAGCCCGGCCTTAACGGCGGCCCCAACCGCG
>JAZQXQ010000073.1:0-3801 GCA_045632965.1 Clostridia bacterium | reverse complement strand
AAAACGGCGGGGCTGATGCAGATAGAGGAGCTTGGCACGATTGAAACGCCCATTGCGCTGACCAACACGCTCAATGTGGGCCTTGTGCATGATGCGATGGTGGAATATATGTGCCGCCGGGCAGAAAAGAGCGGCTATGCCGTGCGCTCTGTCAATCCGGTGGTGTGTGAATGCAACGACGCTTCGCTTAATGACATCCGCCATCGCGCGGTGGGCGAAAAGGAAGTATTTGCCGCGATAGAAAGCGCTGCGGAGGATTTTGCCTTGGGTGACGTCGGCGCCGGCAAGGGTATGACCTGCCATGATCTTAAAGGCGGCATCGGTACGGCATCCCGTATAGTGGAGATTGACGGCGAGCGCTTTACGGTGGGCGTGCTGGTGCAGACCAATCACGGCTCGCTGCGCGATCTGAGAATTGACGGAGAGAATGTGGGGGAGGAGATCAACCGCCGCATTCGGGAGGATACGCCCGATCAGGGAAGCTGCATTATGATTGTCGGCACTGATCTGCCGGTGACAAGCAGGCAGCTTGGGCGCATCATCCGCCGCTGCTGCGTGGGGCTGGCAAGGCTTGGCAGCTACATCGGCCACGGAAGCGGCGAAGTGATGATTGGCTTCAGCACTGCGAATCGCATTCCGACTGAAGGCGGATGCATGAATCTGCGCTGCATCCATGAATCGCAGATCAACAGCGCTTTCCGCGCGGCGGCTGAATGCACGGAGGAAGCGGTGCTGCGCTCCATGCTGGAGGCAAAGACGGTAACGGGATACAGCGGCAAGGTACGCCGGTCGCTGAATGAATTTATATAACAAAGGAGAAGAGAGATGAATTGGAAAGCAATTGTGCTGACGGTCTTTACGATTGTGAGCGCGTATCAGATGGTGTTGCATTTTATTCAGTATCGCTCAGCGGGCAATCCTACGCCCGAAAATGTGAAGGACGTGTACGATCCTGAAACGTATCAGAAGTGGAAAAAGTACAGCGGCGAAAAGTGCCGCTTGCAGATTTTCAGCACGCTGATTGCCTGGGCGGTCACGATGGTGCTGCTTCTTTGCAATGCGCATGCCGCTGTGGCGGCGCTTTTGCCGCAGGGCGTATATACGCAGCTGATTGCGGTGCTGATATTTGAGGCGCTGGTATCGACGGCCTTTGGCGCGATCACGGGATATGTGGATCAGATGGTGATTGAGCAGAAGTACGGCTTTAATCGCTCCTCGATCAAGACCTTTGTGCTGGATCAGGTGCGCTCTTTTGTGATTGAAGCGGTGTTGTCGATTATCATTGTGTGTCTTCTTGCGGCGCTGCATGGAGCGCTTGGCGATTGGATGATCCTGCTGTTTGCGGCGGCGGTTTCCTGCATTATGCTGGCTATTTCCTTCCTGTATCCCATTCTTAGCCGCTGGGGCAATAAATTTGTGCCGCTGGAGGAGGGGGAACTCAAGGAACAGCTGTCCAACCTGCTCACTTCTCACGGCTATCATGTGAAGGCCATTGAAGTGATGGATGCTTCGCGCCGCACAACCAAATCCAATGCGTATTTTACCGGCTTTGGCCGCATGAAGACCATTGTGCTGTATGATAATCTGGTCAACACCATGACGCCGGATGAAATCTGCGCTGTGTTTGCGCATGAGCTGGGGCACGGCCTGCATAAGGATGTGCTCAAGCAGCAATTGATGAACATGGGCAATATGCTCATTATGGCGCTGATGGCGTGGCTGGCGGTGAAGGACGTCAGCGTGCATCAGGCGTTTGGCTTTGAAAAGGTCAACTATGGCTTTGCCTACATTCTGCTTGGCACGACGCTGCTTTCGCTTGTGCAGCCGCTCACCGGCATGCTGATGAGTGCATACAGCCGTTATGCGGAATATCGTGCGGACCGGCAGGCCGTGCAGGAAGGCTACGGCGCAGCGCTGGTGAGCGCATTGAAGAAGCTGGCACGGGAAAACTTTTCGCACCTGGCGCCGTCTCCCTTGCTTGTGGTGCTTGAATACAGCCATCCGCCGCTGCATAAGCGCATTGAAGCCATTGAGAAATGATACGGATCAACGAAAAGACCGCTGCGGCGGTCTTTTTTTGTGTGAATATATACAGAGAATATACAGAATATCATGCATATTCAAAAAGGAGTGTGAAAACGGAAAATCCGAACAAAATTTTCGAAAAACGGTTGAAATACAATTGATAAACCGATTCTTGCGGTGCGTTGTCGTAAATTAATGTCAGAAACAACCGGAAAACAGCCGAAAAATACATGATGAAAGAAACAATGAAAAAACATTGAAAATAGAATAAATATGCTTGACAAATGAATAAGCATGCATTATAATGCGTCATGTCAGTAAGACAAACCATTTTTTGTAAACCATGAAAGGAAGGTATACACTATGTCTTTCAAGTCCAAGTCCATTATTTCCCTTATCGTTGCTTTGATGCTCTGTCTCTCCTCCAGCGCCATGGCCTGCACCGCAATCTACGTGGGCGCCAACTATACCGCTGACGGCTCCACCATGTTTGCCCGTTCCGAGGATCTGACCAACAGCTACAACAAGCTGATGTACGTCAGCGAAGCGGGCCTGTACAAGGCCGGCGAATTCTACCAGGGCTGCTACGGCTTCACCTACACCTTCCAGAAGGATTCCTACTCCTTCACCACCATGACCGATGATAACTGGGAAGGCGTTGCGAATGAATGCCCCGACTGCGGCGGCACCCACAAGCACAATCCCTACGGCGCGGCCGGTACCAACGAAAAGGGCCTGACCGTTACCGCTACCGAAACTCTGTACACCGACAGCCCCGTGTTCGATGTTGATCCCTACACCGACACCGGTATCGAAGAAGCTGAAATCACCACCATCCTGCTGAGCGAATGCGCTACCGCCAAGGAAGCTCTGGCCCTGCTGACCAAGATCTACGACGAAGCCGGCTGCAACAACGGCTCCGGTATCTTCCTGGCCGACAACACCGAAACCTGGTACATCGAAAACGTAACCGGCCATCAGTACATCGCTGTTAAGCTGAATGCTGACGTTGCCTTCGTGCAGCCCAACCAGTCCGTGATCGCTCTGGTCGATCTGGATGACGCCGAGAACGTCGTTGCTTCCGCCGGTATCATTGAAACCGCCAAGACCGCCGGTACCTACGTCGGCGACGAAGCTGCCAACACCATCAACTACGTTCTGTCCTACAATGCCGAGCAGACTCCCTCCTCCCGCATGTTTGACGGTCTGGATTACGTTTACGGCACCGATCTTGGCGATGACGTGACCTTCGATGATTACACCATCTCCAACGTGGCCGCCGACGGCAGCATCGTTCCCTTCTACGGTAATGTGAAGCCCGATCACGCTTACACCGTGGCTGACATCATTGGCTACTACAAGGTTCCCGGCATCGGCAAGACCGGCAACCTCGAAATCCACATCTTCCAGATCTTCGCTGAAGACAGCCTGACCGATACCGTTGAATGGGTAGCCATGGATGACGGTGAATACAACGCTTTCGTTCCCTACTATCCCATGCTGACCACCGATACCTACGCCGGTCTGAAGGTTTCCACCGCTGCTGCCGGTTTCGTGACCGAAGAACCCGCCGAAGGCGTGTACTACGCTGCCAGCAAGAACATGTGGGTTGACGGCGCTCGCACGAAGGTTGAAGGCTTCAAGGTTCTGCCTGAAAACTGGGCTGACTCCTGCTACTGGTCCATGGATGCTCTGTCCAACGTTGTGACCTACGGCAACCTGAGCGTGAACGAAATCGCCACCGTGAACTGCAAGATGAACGCTCTGCAGAATCAC
>JAZQXQ010000072.1:0-7401 GCA_045632965.1 Clostridia bacterium | reverse complement strand
ATGAGGATCTGATCATCGACGCGATGATCGAAAAGGGAGGTGCACAGGCATGATCACCTACGCATCCCTCCCGATGAGCCTGAAAACCATCATTGCGACCCTGCTCTTCCTGACGATGACCGCCGGCATCTGTACCAACCTCATCGTGGGCAAGAAGCAGGGTAAGATCAAGCTGATTCTGATGCCGGTATGCACGGCGTTCATGGCGGCCATGCTGCTGCTGTACGCCTCCGTGATCCGCGCAGAACGCGCCCCAGCGCATATCCCTGCCCTCTCCCTGTGGTTCGAACAACAGTCGGTGATCTTCTCCCTGCTGGTGTGGCTGGCCATCGCCGCATTCTTCGGTATGGTCATCGCCGAGGAGATCAACCGCCGCAAGAAGGCCATCACGCCATCTTCTATCAAGGAAAGTCTGGACCATCTGGAAACGGGGCTGTGCTTCTCCCAGCCCAACGGCCTGGTGCTGCTCACCAACCACCGGATGAACGAACTGAGCCACACGATCTTCGGCAACGCATTGCAAAATGCAAACCTGTTCTGGACTGCGCTGGTCAGCGGCCAGCCTGTGGCAGGCGTGGAGCGCATTGCTTCCGGCGAGCAGCCTGAATTTCATCTGCCGGACGATACCATCTGGACATTCCACCGGGAAGAACTGGACGGCACCCTTCAGATCACCGCTGCGGATACCACCCATCAGCATCAGCTGGTGGACGAGCTGCGCGCCAAACACCGCGAGCTGGAAGAAATGAACACCCGCATCCGCAGCTACGGCGACAAGGTCGATGAGTACGTCATCGCCCGCGAGCGCCTGGAGACCCGCGTGAACCTCCACGGCTTCCTGGGGCAGGCGCTGCTGATGACCCGCCACTATCTGCAGTACGAAACCGGCGACGCGAAGAAGATCATCGACATCTGGCAGCGCAACATTGACGTGCTGCGGCTGGAAGCCGAACCCCAGCAGGAAACCGATTCCCTGGCCAGCCTGCGTAACGCCGCCAAGGCCATCGGCATGCAGGTGCATGTCAGCGGCCCGCTGCCAGAAAATATCCAGCAGCGCAAGCTCATCGCTGCCATGGGCGCGGAGGCGCTGACCAATGCCGTCCGCCATGCAGGCGCAAAGCAGCTGTGGATCGATGTGGAGGAAACCGCAACGGCGCATATCATCCGCTATACCAATGATGGTGCCAATTCTTCCGCACCTATCATAGAGGGCGGTGGATTAAGCACTTCCCGCAGGAAGATCGAATCCGCCGGCGGACAGATGATCATCGAAACCGAACCTCGTTTCACGCTGACCATCATCTTTGAAAAAGAGGTGACAATGGATGTATAACGTATTGATCGTGGAAGATGACCCTATGGCGCGCAAGCTGATGGAAATCTTCGTCAGCACAAGCGAAAACTACCACCTGGTACCTTCCTTGGACAGCGCCGCCATGGCGGAGCTCTACTGCATGACCAACCGGGTCGACCTGATCCTGATGGATGTGTGTACCGCCATGGATGCTAATGGCATCGAAGTAGCCGAAAAGCTGAAAAAGAATTATCCGCAGATCAAGATTATTATCATTACCAGTCAGCCGGAGTACAGCTACATTTCCCACGCTCGCAAAATCGGCATAGAAAGCTTCTGGTATAAGGAGCCAACTGCTGAAGCCCTGCTTAAAGTGATGGACCGCACTATGGCCGGGGAATCTATCTACCCGGGTTCTGCCCCGATCACGCGTCTGGGAGCAGCGCTGAGTAATGATTTTACCGAACGGGAACTCGAAGTGTTGCGCGAACTAGTCAGCGGAAAAACTGACGCCGCCATTGCCGAAACACTGTGCCTCTCAGTTACCCGCGTAAAGCAGCACATACAGCGCATCCGCGAAAAGACGCAGTTTGCAAACCGCACTGAGCTGGCTGTACGGGCCCGCGAAAGCGGATTGGTCATCAGTGATTACAAATAATATCCAACAAACACGGCCTGCTCATATAACAGAGCAGGCCGTTTTTTTAGAATTCGTTATTCTGCAACAACTTCAACTTTTTCCAGGTAGTACAGTACGGGTTCGCCAAACAGCTCCCAGCCAATAGTGATCATGCCATCTTCCAAAGCACCAAAAACGAAAACCTGTTCTTTGGTGAATTCATTCTCAGCAGGGATAGTCAGCGTCATGTTCGCGCCTTCCAGAACCGCTTCGCCTTCAAAGACTTCGGGCTCCATAAAGGTAACCGTTACAGAAACCTTGGTGCCTTCGATAACTGCATCAGCAAAAGCACCGGCAGCTTCAGCAGCCATACCGTTCACGCCGAAGACGTCAACATAAGTAGCCGTCCAGGTTCCGGTAAAGTCCTCAGCAGCAACTTCCGCACGAGCAGCAGCAGGAGTCCAAGCTTCGATCACATCGCGACCCAGCACAAGTTCATCACCCTGCATGGTCAGCGTCTGAGCAGCAGCATCGTAAGCAAATGCATACTCATATTCAGTGCCTTTGTCCATGTACATCATGGCTTCTTCCTGAACCCAAGCGCCCTCGCTGACTTCGCCAGCGATCTCCATCGCGTAGGTGCCGTCTTCATTCAGTGTCACTTTGGCTACCATGCCATAATAATCGCCATACCAGTCGCCGGTAATGCCTTCAGCATTCGCGCAGCAAACCAGCGCCAGCATGAGCATCAGGGTTACGATCGCAGTCAGAATCTTTTTCATTTTTACTCTCCTCCGTTTTATCTTCGCATGCGGAGCAACGGATCAGAAACAAGACGATCCGCATCTGCTCGCAAATGCTTCGATTTTGCACTATTTTACCATTCTTCTCTTTTTCTGAACACTATACGAAAGTACTGTTTTTAACTGCTCACAAGGGATTTATAACACGCATTAAGCATCGCCTTGCAAGTATCCCATCAGCATTCTCTCGAATTCCATAAAAAACAGCCCCTTTCGTTTACACTTTTTACAGGTCGTTTTCACACGCCTGCAGCAAGCAATCAACAAAAAGTGCTGTTTTTATTTTTCCGTCCATTGGTCAGCTTAACAGGCCTTTTTCATTCCAGGTTTCAGCCTGTTGATAGCCATGTCACATCGCCCAAAAGCCCGTAAGATCAACATTTTTCACGCACTGTGCTCCATGGAAAGCTTATCCGCCACCAGGGCAATGAACTCGCCGTTGGTAGGCTTTTCCTCGGGAATCGCCACGCGGCAGCCAAAAGCGCGGTTGAGAGTATCGATGCGCCCGCGGCTCCACGCCACCTCGATGGCATGGCGGATGGCGCGCTCGACTTTGCTGGAGCTGGTATTGAAGCGCCGCGCGATGGCCGGATACAGCTCCTTGGTAATGCGGTTGATGCGGTCGGGCTGCTCGATCACCAGCTTGATCGCCTCGCGCAGGAATTGATAGCCCTTGATGTGCGCCGGAATGCCAAGGCTGAGGAAGATATTGCTCAGCCGATCATCCAGTGTGTGAGCGGCAGCGACAGGGATGACCGGCACTCCGTCGGCTTGCGTATCCAGCTGCCGTGCCGCATCCCGGATGCGGTCAAGCAGTACGCGCATATCCACGGGCTTGACCATATAATATTGCACGCCCAGCCGGATGGCGCGTGAGATGAAATCATCGCGGCTCAGCGCTGTGAGGGCGATGACCTGGGGACGGGAGAGGGGATTGAGCCTTTGCAGCTCGTCCAATACGCCAAAGCCGTCCATTTGCGGCATAATCATATCCAGCAGCATGACGTCTACTGTGTGATCATTGATCATCTGCAGCGCTTCCACGCCGTTGCGCGCTTCGCCGACGATGTGGATATCTTTATGCTGTTCAAGCTGCTCGCGCAGTCCCTGCTTGATTACCTCGGTTGTTTGACCGCCCAGCTGGATGATCGCACCGTCTACCTTGTGCTGACGGAGAAAGTCGATTTTTTTGCAAATACAGAAGTGCTTTTGTTGTAGTTGCACAGCACAAGGCTGTAGTTCAGGTCGGCCAGCTGCTTTTCAAGCTCCTTGAACAGAGAGGTAGCAAAGATATTATCAATGCTCCACACAAGCAGGCCAATCATGCGGGATGTGTTGGTCCGCAGACTTCTTGCAAAGTCGTTTACCTGATAATTCAGTTCGCGGATCGCTTCCTCAATGCGATCATGACTCTTGGAGGACACTTTTTTCGATTCAGATATTTGGAAACAGTAGCAGGAGATACGCCGGCTCTTTGGGCCACATCTGAAATTGTTACGCTCATTGGGCCTCTCCATCCTGTCTTTTTTAAGCTGATTGTTAAGATATGTAAATCGATTTACATATATCATAAAAATATTCTATATCTTTTTTCTCTGATGTCAATATGGATTTTACATATTAGAAGAAGGTATTTATTTATACTATCGGAGCTTGGCGATGCCGCCTTAAATCCCATGCAAAATCCGGATACTTTGCCCTGCTCATTTCCATGTTTGAACGTCTTGAAGGGTGTTTCTCAATATATGCAGAAGGATCTGCTTTTTTATTACCGCACGCTTTCCATATTATCTGATGCTCATACATGGGGGATTCAGAATAGCAAAAGGCCTGCGCTATACAAGACGAAGCCTTCGATGCGTTGAAATACATTTTATTCATTGCAACTATTACCAAAATGTGGTATATTTCTATCGTATTCGCGCTTTAATTATCGAATTTTATTATAAAGGAGAATTTTTATGAAAATTACCATCTGTATTGGTTCCAGTTGTCATTTGAAGGGCTCCCGGCAGATTGTTGAACAGCTGCAGCGCTTTATTGCCGAGCGCAAGCTGGAGAATCAGATTGAACTGGCCGGCCAGTTCTGCATGGGAAACTGCCAGCAGGGTGTATGCGTAACGGTGGACGGCGAGGCTTTTTCGCTGACCCCTGATTCGACGGCTGCTTTCTTTGAAAATACCATCCTGCCGCGCCTGTAACAGCCGGAAAGGAGTTCCATTATGCAAGATATTCTGAGCCTGAACAAAAGCAACTGCGCCGACTGCTACAAGTGCGTGCGTGATTGCTCGGTCAAGGCCATTACCTTTGCCAATGATACGGCAGAGATTGTACACAATGAGTGTATTCTCTGCGGCCGCTGCTATGTAACCTGCCCGCAAAAAGCCAAGCAGGTGCGTGCTGATGCGGGGATTGTCCGTGCCGCCATGCAGCAGGGCAAGCGGGTGATCTGCAGCCTGGCCCCTTCTTTTATTGCTAATTTCCGTATCCGCTCGCTGGATGTGATTGCCAACGCGCTCAAACAGCTCGGTTTTGCCGAAGTGCAGGAAACCGCTATCGGCGCGCAATTGGTCAGCGAGGAATATGCTGCCATCATGCGTGAGGGCAAAGCACAGGTGCTTATTTCCTCCTGCTGTCCTTCCATCAACCGCCTGATCCAGAAATATTATCCCACCATGCTGCCCTACCTGGCCAAGGTGCTGACCCCCATGGAGGCGCACTGCAAGCTGATTAAGGAGCAGCAGCCCGACGCTTTCACGGTTTTTATCGGCCCGTGCATTGCCAAAAAGCTTGAAGGCGATAAAAGCCCCTATGTGGACGCCGTGCTTACCTTCGACGAACTGGCTGACTGGTTTACCGAATGTGGCATCGAATTGCCCTATGAGCATGTGGATCCCATGAGTGAGGGCGCGGCCGCTCGTCTGTATCCCGCCACCGGCGGTATTCTCAAGGCCACTGCCAAGGTACAAGGCTATCGCCGCATCGCCATTGACGGCATTGATAACTGCCGCGGCGTGTTTGAAGAGTTTGAGAACAATGAATTTGGTAAAGTATTCATCGAAATGAGCGCCTGTGAGGGCAGCTGCGTCAACGGCCCTTGCATCCGCGATCACGCTGAGCGCCGTCTCAAGGGTGCGCTGCGCGTAGACACCTTCTCCGGCAGCGGCGAAACGCCCTTTGCCATCGAGCGTGCGCCTGACATCCGTACGCAATACGCCTTCACTGGAGGCCGCAAGCAGCAGTTCGGCAGCGAAGCCATTCGCGACATGCTCTACAAAATGGGTAAAACCAGCCCTGAAAAAGAATTGAACTGCGGCAGCTGCGGCTATCCTACCTGCCGCGACAAGGCCATTGCCATTCTGGAAGGCAAGGCGAAAATCGAAATGTGCCTGCCCTTCCTCAAAGAAAAGGCCGAAAGCTTTTCTGACACCATCATTCACAATACCCCGGCCGCCGTTATCGTCATGGATGAAAGCCTGATCGTGCAGCAGATCAATCCCTCGGCTGTTAAGATGTTGGGTTTGCCCGGCGCAGACGCCATTTTGCGCAAGCATATTGTGGAGATTCTTGATCCAGCGCCCTACCAGGGCATTGTTACCGCTGCCCTGCATTCTCAGACCAGCAAGCACTATTTACCCGATTACAATCTGTATGTGGATGAAACCATCCTTTACGACAGGCAGTATCATGTAGTCATCACGCTGATCCGTGACATCACCGAGCAGGAAAAGCTGCGCGTACAGGGCGCTGAAATGAAGCAGCAGACGGTCGAAATCGCCGATAAGGTAATCGAAAAGCAGATGCGCATCGTGCAGGAAATTGCATCGCTTCTTGGCGAAACCACCGCCGAAACGCAGATCGCCCTGACTAAACTGAAGGATGCAATGGCTCATGAATGATTTATGGATTGAAAGCGGCTGGATTAGCCTGAATCATGTGGGGGAAACGCTGTGCGGCGACAAGGTAGAGATATGCGGCGGCGGTGATGAGGATCTGACGCTGGTGCTGGCCGACGGCCTGGGCAGCGGCGTAAAAGCCAATATTCTCTCTACGCTCACGTCAAAAATTCTTTGCACGATGATTTCCGGCGGTATTCCGCTGGAGGATTGCGTGGCCACTATTGCCAGCACTCTGCCCGTGTGCAGCGTGCGACAGGTGGCATATTCCACCTTTACCATCCTGCGCATCCGCAAGGACAAAACAGCGCATATCATCCAGTTTGACAACCCTGCCACCATTGTGCTGCGTAGGGGCGAATTGTTTGAGTATCCCCGCACCACGCGCGTCATCGCCGGAAAAACGATCTGGGAAAGCACCTTTCCCATCGAAGAAGATGATCTTTTCATTGCCATGAGCGACGGAGCCGAATGGGCTGGCGTTGGCATGACGATGAACTTTGGCTGGACACGTGATTCCATCGCCGATTACGCTATTGGCAACTATCTGCCCGACAACAGCGCCAAGGCCACGGCCAGTTTGATCATTGACGAGTGTAACCGGCTCTACGGCGGAAAACCCGGCGATGATACCACCATTGCCGTAGCCCGCGTATGCAGAAGGCACACGGTCAATCTGGTGGTCGGCCCGCCCGAGCATAAAGAAGATGACCTGCGCATGATGGACGACTTTTTCCGCCTGAGCGGCAGCCGCATTGTCTGCGGCGGCACCACCAGCAATGTGGTGAG
>JAZQXQ010000071.1:0-4451 GCA_045632965.1 Clostridia bacterium | reverse complement strand
TCGGCGTCGCCGTGATACACGCGGCAGGGGATATCCTTGATGCGCTCAGCGCGCCAGGAAAGGCCGCCGCCGCACAGCGGTGCGATGGCGCTGAACAAATGCGGCGCGTGGCAGCTCAATTCCCACGTGCCAAAGCCGCCCATGCTGAGGCCCGTCAGGCTCACGCGGTCTTCATCGATATTGAAGCGCTTGATGGTGGTGCGGATCAGATCGGTCACGGGCAGGATGAAGGGCATCCAGGAATGCTCCAGCGGGCACTGCGGGCACAGCGTAACGACGCGCAGCCCCTTGTAATCGGGATCGCGGGCAAAGAGCTTGGAGACGGCGGTATTGCACAGGCGCTCGAAGCTATCGCCGCGCTCGCCTGCGCCGTGCAGGAAGATGATCAGCGGCAGCTTTTCGCCTTCCTTGTAATCGGAGGGCAGGGTGATCTGATAATTCATCATAATGCCGTTCGGCAAGGGCATAATTTCGCGCAAAAGCATAAAAACAACTCCTTTTTTTATTGTGATACAGTAATTATACAGGAAATGCGCCGCTTTTGTCTACCGGATATACATAGAAAGCGCAGAAGCCGCACGGCCTCTGCGCTTGATAAAGCGGGGGTTATTCAAGGGTATCGATGATTTTCTGGAAGCAATCGAAAAGCACGATATGGCCCTGCGCGTTGGGGTGAGGATCGGGATTGAAGGGCTGCATCGCGGCGCAGCAGAGGTTTTCGCTGCCGGCAGCGAAGGCTGTGTATGCATCAGCCACCAGATAACCCGACATGGCGCTTTGCGCGGTGACGGCGTCGGAGAGCTTTTTCACAGCCTTGTCGATGGTCATCGCAAGGGGCAAGAAATCGCCGCTGAAGAACTGGAAGGGATTATACTGCGTGGCGATGATGATGGGCGCGGTGGGATTATACTGGCGGATGGTGTTGACAACAGCCGTCAGGCTGATGCGGTACGCAGTCAAAGCGGCGTCCATGGTGGCACTGTCTACCAGACCTTTCGTGCTTTCAGTGCCCATCAGCACGGTTTGCATTACGCCAAGGAGCATCATCTGGCGCTGATCGTTAGGATCGGACAGGATGGAAATGACGTCCGACGCCTGCAGCGGCTCGGGAGCGATGGCATTGTAGGCGGATGCAATCTGCGAAAAAAGCAGCCCCATCAGATCATTGCCGCCGCAGGTGAGGGTGATCAGATCGGCCCGGGCAATGTCATACTGCACGCCTTTGCGGCCCAAAAGCGAGAACACATCGGCGGTTGTCGCGCCGTTGACGGCCTGATTGACAAGCGTGTAGCCGTTCTTTTCGGCGATCAGATCGGCAAAGCTCTTTTCGTTTGCGGAAAGGCCATAGCCCGTGGTGATGCTGTCGCCCAGCGCCAGATAGACTTTTTCATCCGCCTGCGCGGCGGGAAGCAGCAAGCACAAAAGCAAAAGAACAGAAAGCAATTTTTTCATGGAAAGTTCTCCTTTCATAGCGGGTGGTTTCATTATATAATGTTAAAAACAACGTGTAAAGGGATTTGCTGTAAACAAATCCGGTGAAATCTTTGAAAAAGTAAACCTTTTGGCACGATAATGCGTCTATAGGGTGTATTAGCTGATACACGAAGGAGAAAACGCATGAAGCAGACAGATTTTGAAGAGCGCGTCACAGCGATGACGGAGGATATGTATCGCGTGGCGGCAGGCATGCTCTTTCGATATGCCGACCGGCAGGATGCTGTGCAGGAGTGCATCTGGAAAGCATGGCGGCAGCTGGATAGGCTGCGTGATGAAAGCGCGTTTCGTTCCTGGCTGATGCGCATATTGGTGAATGAATGCCGCAATCTGCAAAGAAAGGCCAAGCGCGAGGTCGCAGCGGAATACATCGAAATATCTTCGACAGAAAACGCCTATGACGATTGCGCACGGGATGAAATACTGCATGATGCGATGCAAAAGCTGCCTGAGAAAATGCGATTAACCCTCATCTTGTACTATATGGACGGATTTACGATTCAGGAAACGGCAAAGATTCTGCGCGTTCCTGAAGGAACGGTAAAAAGCCGGCTGCGTATAGGACGGATGCGATTGAAGGAAATGCTGGGAAAAGAGGTGTGAATATGAAAAAAGAAGAATGGCGCCGCGCCTATGAACCGGCTCCTGAAAGCTTCCGCCATGCCGTGCAGACGGCGCTGAAGACGAAGGAGGAAAAAATAATGAAAAAGGCGATTTCGCGTACGGCGGTATTAGCGATTGCATTGTGTTTGCTTATGAGCACTGCGTTGGCTGCCGGTATCGGTTTGCTTGATTTTCTGCATACGGATGACATGGGTGAAATTAAAGTGATTACGCCTGAGATCATGAGTAAGACGCAGGGAAACATGCAGCTTGAAGTACAGGAAGCGGCATGCGACGGCATGACAGCGCACATTGTTGTGGCTTATAAATTGGAAGGAGCCAAGCTTGTGTGGGATGTATATCCTGAGTCTGTTGAAGCGGCGGACATGAGCAAGGCTGTTTTCTTCCAGGAAAACCAAATGGTGCAGGTGAATGGCGAAAAGATCTACAGCTATGGCTTTGACTTCCGCCAGATAAGCGATGAAGAAATTGTGGCGGATTACCTGATTGATTTGCGCAAGCTTCCCGAAGAAGTGACGGAGGAGCTGTATGTATCGCTGGGCTTGCGCACGATGGACATGCAGTGGGAAACGCTGGAAAAATGCGCGGTTGAAGTAAAAATTCCCGTGCAGAAGGCAAATCAGCAGGTGTATGTGGCGGAAGGCTTGCCGCTGGAGCAGGATAATTATCGTCTCCTGTCGGCGAAAGTGGTACGTACGGATATCGGCTGCTACCTGACGATTGAAGCGGAAGACGTGGCAACCGCAGAAGAAATGGAACCCTATGTGGAAGATTATAATGTGATGATCAACCGCTATCCGCTGCAGGGCAACTTTGGCATGGGGGCGCTGGATGAAAACGGCAATGAATATAAGATGCTGTATGCCAGCAATCGGCACTTGAATGAATCGGATGTGGAAACCGTAGTTCATTGTCAGGTGGAGACGATTTTCCAGCGCTTTGACATCGGCGATACGCTAACGCTTTTCCCCGTGGTTAAAAATGAAGCGTTTGAAAGTGTGCTGAAACCTATCACACTTCAGATGAAAGCCCAGTAACAAAAAACGCCCTCGAAAGAGGGCGTTTCTCAATCTCGCTCGTTCCGCCGCAGCGAAACGGCGATATTTTCCGCGGGCGCACACAAACAGCAGGCCGATCACGCTTTGCGTGATCGCATCCGCGAAGCGGATAGAAAAAGAGGACGGGAAGACGGTGGGCAAGCTTGCTTGCAATCCGGATTCCAGACCTCTTTTTCGTATAGCCTGCGTCAAACTTTTACGTCGACAAAACGCAGGTTTTCGGGAGGGTTTTCGGGAGGAGCTTTTTCCGAAAAAGCTGCCTCCCTAACGCCCTCCTTCGTTAATTCCTCAAGCTATGCAGCGGCGCGGGGATCCTGCCGCCGCGCTGAATGAATACATCCGACGCAAAGGGATGCACCGGCATGATGGGTGCGTGACCGAGCAGACCGCCGAACTCCACCGTATCGCCCACCTTCTTGCCGGGGACGGGGATGATGCGCACGGCGGTGGTCTTGTTGTTGACCATGCCGATGGCCGCCTCGTCCGCAATGATGGCAGAGAGCGTCTCGGCGGTGGTGTCGCCGGGCACGGCGATCATATCAAGTCCGACGGAGCATACGCAGGTCATGGCCTCGAGCTTGTCAAGGGTGAGCGCGCCGCGCTCGGCCGCCTCGATCATGCCTACATCCTCGCTCACGGGGATGAACGCGCCGGACAGGCCGCCCACGTGCGAGGAGGCCATCACGCCGCCCTTTTTTACTGCGTCATTGAGCAGCGCCAGCGCCGCCGTGGTGCCGTGCGTGCCGCAGCACTCAAGGCCCATTTCTTCCAGAATGGCCGCGACCGAGTCGCCCACCGAGGGCGTGGGCGCGAGCGAAAGATCAACAATGCCAAAGGGCACATCCAGACGGCGGGAGGCCTCGCGCGCAACCAGCTGGCCGATGCGCGTGATGCGGAAGGCCGTGCGCTTGATGGTCTCGGCGACTTCGTCGAAGGATTCGCCGCGCACATTTTCCAGCGCGGCTTTGACCACGCCAGGGCCGGATACGCCCACGCTCACCGCGCAGTCGCCCTCGCCGGGACCGTGGAACGCGCCCGCCATGAAGGGATTATCCTCCACTGCATTGCAGAAAACAACCAGCTTGGCGCAGCCAAGGCCGTCTTTATCCTTCGTGCGCAGCGCGGCTTCCTTGATGATCCCGCCCATCAGGCGCACGGCGTCCATATCGATGCCCGCGCGGGTGGAGCCGACATTGACGGAAGAACACAGGAAATTGGTTTCCGCCAAGGCTTCGGGGATGGAGCCCATCAGCCTGCGGTCGGCCGCCGTCATGC
>JAZQXQ010000070.1:0-3380 GCA_045632965.1 Clostridia bacterium | reverse complement strand
CTATCAGGACGGGCGCAATTTCGTGGATGACCTGGAGGACGAGTTGGGTGACGTGCTGTGGTATGTTGCGGAGACCGCCATGGCCTTGGGGCTGACGCTGGAGGAAGTGGCCGTGCGGAACGTGGAGAAGCTGAAGAAGCGTTATCCGGAGGGATTTGAGGCGGAGCGGTCGCTGCACCGGGAGGAGTGATGGCATGACGCAGACGGACAGGGTGCTGAGGCACCTTCAGGATTACGGGAGCATCACGCCGGTGGAGGCGATGGCTGAGTACGGGATCATGCGGCTGGGAGCGCGAATTTGGGATTTGAAGCGGCAGGGGCATGTGATTTTCACCGAAAGGGAGACGGGCGTGAATCGGTACGGGGAAAAGACGGCTTATGCGCGGTACAGCCTCCGGCGGAGCCGGAGTGAGCCTGCAAGCGCAGGAGCAAGGCGACAAGACGCAGGCGAAACCCGCGCTTGCCAAAGGCAGTAGCGCGGGGCGAAAACAGGATGGGAGGTAAAGCATGAAAAACACGACAAAAATAACACTGACAGCGGTTGGGGTTGCAATGTATGTTGTTTTGAGCATGATCGCAAAGATACCCGTCATTGCACACATCAGCCTTGATTTGGGGTATATCGTGCTTGCGGTGTATTGCTATCACATGGGTGCTGTTTCTGGAATGATTGTCGGTGGAGCTGGCTGTGTGTTGGTTTCACTGCTGACTACGGGTTGGTTCCCGCCCGGATGGTTTGCAGGGAATCTGCTGATTGGACTGATGTGTGGATTATTTTATCATAGGCGCGATGGCATTGTGGAAACGATGGTAAATATCAGCATTACCATTGCGGCAGTAGTGATAGGGATTTTAGGAATTAAAACGGCTATTGAATGTGCGCTATACGGAATACCTTATGCCGTTAAATCGCCGAAGAATGGGGTTGCCTGCGTCATGGACGCAGCGGTGATGATCGCAGGCGTATTGTTTGCAAAATATGGGCCTATTGAGAGATTGTGGGCGCGGTACAGGGAGAGGGTGAGGGCGTGATGAAGGGGGAGAAGGTCATCAAGGCATTTGAATTTTGCCTGATGCCGCCAAGCAGAGAAGAACTGGAGAATGATATTTGCTCTCACGAAGATTGCCCGTATTACCGGGAATATAACGGCGGAAAATGCGTTTCTGCTTTGGCAGCAGACGCCCTCGCGCTGCTGAAAGCGCAGGAGCCGCGCCTTGTGACAGAATCGGATTTTGATGGCGCGGATGAATACGGATATATACCTGTGTGGACGGAAGAAAAAGACGGGGACATGTATTGGGAGTGCATCCCGAAAGCCGCCATAACTGACCCGGATGGTATTGGGGTACTTAGATACTGGACATCCCGCCCGATCGACGCGCAGAGGGAGGCGACACCGTGGGAGCGATTAAACTGATAATATCGTTTATCACGATTGGCTTAATGGGATGGTCAATGCAACGCAAACACCCGGAAGAATGGCAATCAGATGAAATGTGGAAGTTTGAAATCCCTGCTGCAATATTGGCGGCAGGATGGATAATGCGTGATAGGTGGTGAAGTGGGATGGCTGCCCTGATTTCAAGGGCGGCGGCGATTGAAGCATTCGACGATGAGCGTGTTGATCGAAATTATGGTGACGTAAGCCCTGAAAGCGTAATCGGAGTTATCGAATCCATTCCCGCCGTGGACGCTGCGCCGGTGGTGCGGTGCAAGGATTGTAGTCACAGGGGCAGTAACGCGATATGCGTTAAGTTGTGGGTCGGGACAAAGGATAGTTTCTTCTGCGCATTCGGTGAACGGAGGTGAAGACAATGTCAAAACGCATCACAAATGAGGAATTTTATTTAGCTGAAATGATTCAGGATTACGTAGATTCAGAAAGAACAAAAGACAAAACGGTCATTCATAGCCTATTGACGTTCAGAAACGATATGATTTGCAGACGAAGCAACAATCAGGAGTACTTATGTGATATCGAAACGCCACACGGATATTGTTGCGACACGTGTATTCAGGCAGAGCTTCACGACTTGTGGGCACAAGGTATAAAAACGGTCGGGAGCTGTTGCGGGCATGGCGGAAAATATCCGGCGTATATTCAGGTGTTGAATCAAGGTGCGCATCCGATGCGGTATATCGAACAGATGTTAGCGCTTGGGTATGAGCAGATTCCACCAGACAAGTATGGAAATGGGCAAGCGTGTTTTGTTCCGAAATCAAAATTTATTGAGTTTACTGGAGCGAAGATGGACGGCGAACGGAGGGATAGCGAATAAAACTGGTAGACCTTGACGGGGTGATGTTTGTGCCCGTAGTGGACGAAACCCACGGCGGGGCGGTGGTTGAGATGAAGATGACCGTGGGGGAGTTCTTCGAGAAGTGCTGTCAGGGTTTTGAGCCGGAGGCCGTGGAGGCGATTCCGGTGGAGTGGATATTGAACAAGGTGGGCGATGAAGAAACCTACACTTTGAAATATCGCCATGCTTGGGGCCAGTTGGTCGGTTTATGGGCGAAGGAACAGGAGGGATAACATGAAACAGTGGGTTGTGATTGCGCTGGTGTTGGCGCTGGGGCTGATGTTGGCTGGGTGCGCCAGGAGGAAGGTTGACGCGGGGCAGATCGCGGACGCGAAGGCGGATAAACGGATGTTCATGGTGGTCAGTGATGAAATCAGCGGCAGGGTGATGGTGGACAAAGCTACCGGCGTAATGTACTGGGCATCGGATAAAAGCTACAACCGGGGCACATTGACGCTGCTGGTCAATGCGGACGGGACGCCGAGAATTTGGGAGGGATAGCATGAGGCAAAAGGACAGGATTTTGCGTCACCTGCTGGATCAGGGCAGCATCACTCAGTGGGAAGCGATTCGTGACTACGGAATAATGCGGCTGGGTGCCAGGATTTGGGACCTGAAGCACGACGGGCACAACATCACGTCGGAGCGGGAGACCGGCGTAAACCGATACGGGGAGATGACGACGTACACGAGGTACAGGCTTGTGAGGAGGGAGACGGCGTGAAAACCTATGAGAAGATCGAGACCCTCTATGCGCGGGACATCGAGGGCACGAAGAAGCTGATTCTCGGCGAATATCGCAACGAAACGGTGAAGTACCTGAAGGATTGCGAGTGGATTTGGACCGAGAAGGTGGACGGAACGAACATCCGGGTGTACTGGGACGGGCACAGCGTGACCTTCGGCGGCAGGACGGACAAGGCGCAGATTCCCGCGGCGCTGGTGAACCGGCTGAATGAACTGTTCTGGGGCGAGGAGAACGCCCAGATGTTTGAGCAGACCTTTGGCGAGAAGGAGGTGACTCTGTTCGGCGAGGGGTACGGCAAGAAGATCCAGGCAGTTGGAAGCGCCTACAAGCC
>JAZQXQ010000069.1:0-12719 GCA_045632965.1 Clostridia bacterium | reverse complement strand
AGCTGTTTGCCCTGCGCGCCTGCCGTGTGACGGACGGCAACGATACCGAGGCGCTGATGGCGCAGGTGGAGGATCTGAGCCACCAAATTGAGCTTTTGAAGAAAAACGGCGTGGCGGTTGTACAAGCGGCGCCCACGGCTGCGCCTGTGCAGAAGAAGGCGGCGCCTGCTCCGCAGCGCGTGTCCTCCGTGCCCTCTGCCGAGAGTGAAGCCCCCGGCGGCCGCAAGCCCAGCGAAGTGTGGAATGCCGCGCTGAAAAGGCTGGGCAAGGAAGCCGTGGCGGCCTACGCCATTATCAATCAGGGGCGCTTTGGCGGCTACCGCGACGGGCGCTATATCCTGACGTTTGAAAGCAGCAACGGCATCAGCCGTGACTTTGTCAACGCGCCTGGGCGCAAGGTGCTGATTGAAAAAATCCTCACCGAGGAGGGCGGCGCGCCTGCGCAGTTTGAAGCGCAATTGGAGGGCGCGGCCAACCAGCTGCAGCTTAACAAGCAGAAAAAGGACGAGGATCTGCTTATCGACGTGCTGGGCCGCGACAAGGTGCAGATTGACAACGATTAAAAAGGGGCCTTTGTGCTCCTTTTTTGTGCAGAAAAACAGACAATTCAGGCGTGAAAATGTATTTCTGCGGCGCTTTGTATAGAACGGGACGGGAAAACATGCTACACTTTGCTTGCAAAGGGAGGCAGGAAATATGAATTTAAACGAGCAGCTAAGTGCGCTCAGCGAAAAGATGGCGGAGCACAAAAGGCTTAAAAATGAAGTGAAGAGCCTGGAAAAGCAATTGCAGCAGCTGCAGAACAAGCTGCGCGAACTGGAAAATATCCGTATGCATGAGCAAGCGGATGTGGAAAAGCTGGAAAAGGTGACGCTGACCTCAATTTATTACTGGCTGCTGGGGCAAAAGGAGGATGTGCTATACCGCGAGCGCGCCGACGTGCAGGCTGCGGCGCTTAAATGCGAGGCCGCCCGCCGCGAAACAGAGGACGTCGAACGGGAAATTGCCCTGCGCCGCAAAAAGCTCAGCGAGTTGAGCGGCTGCGAATATCAGTATAATGAATTGCTGCGGCAAAAGCGCGCGCAGATGAACGATCCCGAGGTGGAGCATCTGGAGGCGAGAGCCGAGCACTATCACCGGCAGCAAAAGGAAATGCGCGAGGCGATCTCTGCCGGCCGCAGCGCTCTGCATACGGCGGAAAATATCCTTGGCAGCCTGAAAAGCGCCGACGGCTTTGCCACCTGGGATTTGCTGGGCGGCGGGCTGCTTGCCGATCTGGCGAAGCATGACTATCTGAATGACGCGCAGCGGCAGATCGAGCAGCTGCAGCGGCAGTTGCGCCAGTTCAAAACGGAGCTGTGCGACGTGGATTTCAAGCAGGATGCGCAGCTCAACGTGGACGGCTTTTTGTATGTGGCAGATTTCATCTTTGACGGATTGATAGCCGACTGGATGGTGAAGGACCGCATCGGCCGCGCCCGGCAGCAGGTGGAAAACACCCGCCGGCAGATTGAAAGCATGATTGCGCGATTGCAGGAAATGGAGCGCAATGCCGCGCGGCAGGAAGACTACGCGAGGATGCAGATCGATGAGCGTATTCACCGCGGCTGATAAAAAAGAGACCTTTTACAAGGTCTCTTTTTGTTTGCGCAGGAATTTGCCTCCGCGATAGTCGGTCTGGGTGCCGTCTTCCAGCGCGACGCCGCCGCCCACCAGCACATGCCTTACGCCGTGACACAATTGCACAGGATCAAGATAGGTGGCGGCCGGCGTGTAATTTTCCGGGTCAAAGACGGTGATGTCGGCCACGAAGCCCTCTTTTAACTGCCCGCGATTACTCAGACCGATCAGCTCGGCGGGCTTTTGTGTAACGCGATGCACGGCTTCTTCCAGCGGGCAGATATTGTGCGCCTTTGCCAGGCGGAAAAACTCCGGTATCGTGGCGTAGGAGCGCGGATGCGGCTTGTAAGAAAGCTCCTTCGGATCTCCGGGCAGCGAGTAGCCGTCAGAGCCGATGCCCACATCCTGCGAGAGGAAATAGAGCATGTCCTTTTCGTCCATGACGAAGAAAATGCAGCCCGCCTCGCCCTTTGTGCGCACGATGATCTCCGCCGCGGCCTCGGCGTAATCGGTGGTGTGCAGGTATTCTTCCGCGATATAGCGCAGCGTTTTGCCCACGATCTCCGGCCAGCAGCCGTTGTCGTCGCTGATCAGGCACGTTTCGGCGCGCTTGGCGTTGAAATAATGGCTGCGGATGCCCTCGATCACTTCCTGTCGGCGTTCGCCAAGGAGATTGCGCACCACCGCCGCGTCGCCGCCCTCCTGGCTCCACTTGGGGCAGCGGATGGTGAGGCTGGTGCTGGAGGCGGTGAAGGGATAAATATCCGCCGTGACGTTCACGCCCTCGGCGCGGGCGGAGAGCAGCTTTTGCCATACCTCCTTTGCGCGGCCGTGCACGCGGAAATTGTCGATCTTGATATGCGATACATGCACATGCACGCCCGACGCGCGGCCGACGGAGAGCAGTTCGTCGATCGCTTCGTCGATTTTGAGGCCCTCGCTGCGCATGTGGCAGGGCACAAGGCCGTCAAACTCTTTGACAACCTTGCCCAATTCCTGCAATTCTTCCTTTTCGGCGAAAAAGCCCGGCGCGTATTCAAGCCCGAGCGACATGCCAAAGGCGCCGTCCGTAAGATCCCGGCGCAAAAGCGCTTTCATCTGCGCAAGCTCTTCCTTGGTGGCGGCGCGGTCCTCGCGGCCGATCACGCCTGCGCGCAGGCTGCCGTGGCCCACCAGCATGGCCTGATTGACAGCCATCCGGTAATCGCTTGCCTCAAACTTGCGCACAAAAGAATCAAAGGAGGCGCAATGCCATTCGCCCTCCGGCTGCAAAGCAGGGAAGGGACTGGAGCCGCACTGGCCGCTGATTTCGGTGGTGACGCCCTGATATAATTTGGATGCGCAGGAGCTGCCGCGCAGAAAGCAGCGGTCGGAATGCGCATGCGAATCGATAAACCCCGGCGCGACAATGCAGCCCGAAGCGTCAAGATATTTCCTGGCGCTCAGGTGACGCAGATCGCCGATGGCGGTGATGCGGCCGTCCTTTACGGCGATATCGGCGGAATAGGCGGGTTTTCCCGTGCCGTCTGCAATCATTCCGCCGCGGATGATGATATCCTGCATAAGGTTCCCTCCGGAGAAAACGTATACAGGCAGTATACCGCGTCCTGCCGGATTATACAATGGGTTTTTGTCCTTCTCTTGTATCTGTATTGCTGATGAGCGCCTGCGTATGATATAATGGATACAATCATAAAAGTGCAAAGGAGATCTTCTGTTATGCAATACGTTCCCTTTGGTAAACTGGGTTTTGATATTTCCCGTCTGGGCTTTGGCGCAATGCGCATTCCCATGATTGAAGAAAACGGCGAGCGCCGTCCCGACGTGCAGCGCGGCGTGGAGCTTATCCGCCATGCCATCGATCAGGGCGTCAATTATGTGGATACGGCCTATGTTTATTCCGGCAAACAGAATGAAGATATGGTGGGCGAGGCGCTCAAGGGCGGCTACCGCGAAAAGGTGAAGATTGCCACCAAGCTGGCCTGTCCCTATGTGGAAAGCCGCGCGGACATGGACAAAATGCTGGATGAGCAGCTGAAAAAGCTGGGTACCGATCATATTGATTTTTATCTTCTGCACGCGCTGAATAAAGACCGCTGGGCGAAAATGAAAAGCCTGGGCGCGCTTGAATTTCTGGATGAAGCGGTGAAGGACGGGCGCATTCTGTATCCCTCCTTCTCCTTCCACGATAAGTACGAGGTGTTTGAGGATATCCTCACCTCCTACGACTGGCAGATGGCGCAGATCCAGTTCAACTATCTGGACATCAACGAGCAGGCGGGCTTGCGCGGACTGCGTCTGGCGGGCCGCCGAAATGTGCCCGTCGTGGTCATGGTGCCGCTGCGCGGCGGCGCGCTGGCTTCGCCTCCGCCCGAAGTGCAAAAGATCCTCGGCCGCTATCCCGAAAAGCGCTCGGCGCACGACTGGGCGTTCCGCTATGTGGGCAATTTCAAGGAAGTGGCGGTGCAGCTTTCGGGCATGAGCACGCGCGAAATGGTGGATGATAACCTGCGTATCTTTGACGAAGTGCAGGTGAACGCGCTGTCCGAGCGCGACAAGCGCATGATCGGCCGTCTGCGTGCCGCTTACAAAAAGCGCATGCCCATTCCCTGCACGGGCTGCGCCTACTGCGTGCCCTGCCCCAAGGGCGTCAGGATCCCGCGCCTCTTCTCGATATATAACGAGAGCAAGATGTTTGATAAGCCCGAAGATTTGCCGGGCGACTACGGCTATTATGTAAAGGAGGGCGCGGACGCGTCCAAATGCGTGGGCTGCGGATTGTGCGAAAAGCAGTGCCCGCAGAGTCTGCCCATCCGCGAGTGGCTCAAAACGGTGCATAAGGAAGCGACGGAAAACAAATAATTTCGTATATGAAAGCAAAAATTTTTGGATTCATTCCGGTGTACGGCCTGCTGATCGCCTGCGCGATCGGTCTGGCCGTCGCCTTATGTGAAAGGGAATGCCGCCGCCGGGGAATGAAGGCGGATACCGGCATCGATATGGCGCTGTACGCCGTGCCCTGCGCGATTGTGGGCGCGCGGCTGTATTATGTTGCCTTTCAGTGGCGGTATTTTAAAGACAATCTTTGGTCGATCCTTTCTGTGTGGGAGGGCGGCCTGGCGATTTACGGCGCGGTGATCGGCGGCTTGATAGGGCTGGCGATATTGTCGCGCGTGCGGAAGATCAAGCTGTACACGCTGCTGGATATCGTCGCGCCCGTGGTGCTTCTGGGTCAATGTATCGGCCGCTGGGGGAATTTTTTCAACGGCGAGGCGTACGGCTATGCGGTGACAAAGGCATACCTGCAGTTTTTCCCCGTGAGCGTGTTTGCCGACGGGCAGTGGCATCTGGCGACGTTCTTTTACGAATCGGTATGGAACGCGCTGGGCTTTATCCTTTTGTGGCGCAGCCGCAAGCATGTAAAGCTGGACGGCGACGTGTTCTTCGGCTATCTTTTGTGGTACGGCGCGGGACGGCTGTTCATTGAAGGCTTGCGCACGGACAGCCTGATGCTGCTTGGTATGCGCGTATCGCAGCTGGTAAGCCTGCTGATGTGCGGGGCGGCTGCTGTTTTGCAGGGCGCACGGCATCAAAAGAAAGCATATATTTATGCCGGCGCGGCGCTTGGCATAGCGGCGATTGGCTGCCTGATTGGCGGGCAGACGTATCTGATCGCCCTGCCGGCGGCGGGGTTTGCGGCGGTGCAATGGACAATGCAGAAAGATAAGGGATAACGCGCGTTGCGACGAATTACAGCTCATCCGGCTCATTTCATTCGCCACCTTCCCCTCCAGGGGAAGGCAAGGTTCAACATTACCTAACAAGACTCGCTATGAAGCAGACAGCAAAAAAGCCTTCCCCTTGAGGGGAAGGTGCTGAACGTAGTGAAGCGGATGAGGTGTAGCCGTCTTTAGACGGCGTAACCCTTTTCGTCAAAGCGTATTTCGCATCTGCTGGAATTTCTGTTTCGCGGTCTGCACATCCTGCTGCTGCGCAGGCTTTACCTGATACCAGCCCTGCGCGTTCATCACTTCAAAGATTTTCAGCTGATCCTGACCGATCTGCATGAACGCATCGTTCATCACATTGCGCAAGCCGTTGTGGCTGGCCTCCACGACCTCGGAGCAGATGTTGGCCATCAGCGCCTTTTCCTGATAGAGCAGATCGTAGGCCAGCTCCTGATCGCTCAGGGGCATCTGGTTGGCAGGCTGGGTGCTCTGCCAGGACTGGGGATTCTGCATGTTTGTTTCCTCCTTTTTACTGACAGCCGTTGAGGAACGCGCACAGCGCGTCGTACTGCTTCAGGTGATGCTGCGCGACGGTCGCGCTCAGGTCTTTGAGCTGCGGATTCTGGGACTGCGCGCTGCAATGCTGCGCTGCGCGGCAGGCGGTGGCCAGGTGCGTAAGCTGATCCTCGATCACCGTCAGGTCCTTGCTGGTGAGGCAGTAGCCGTTCTGGTTAGCCAATGTTTATTCCCTCCTTTTTGTTGGTACAGTTTAAGTATCTCCGGCTTTTGCCGGGATTATGAGGTGTTTTATGGAAAAATGGAAGGCGAAAATGTACCGTCTGTCGCTGCATGCGACGCCGCGGCCTGCCTATACAAAGGAAAATGCGCTGATCGGCGATGTGCCGGAGAAGGAGAAAATCGTGCGCGCGCTGCGAACGCTGCGCACGGTGGGCGCGACGGTGGCGTTCTTTGATAAAAAGGGCGTGACAGGCGCGCTTTCCGTCGGTCAGACAGGCAAGGGCAAAGGGGATGCGCAGATTGATACGGTGTACCGCGTGGCGTCGATCACCAAGCATGTGACGGCGCTGTGCTGCTACCGGCTGCACGAGGCGGGGAAGATCGATCTGGACGCTGATGTGGATGCCTATCTGCCCTGCTCGCTGCGGCATCCGAAAAGGCCCGATCTGCCCGTGACGCTGCGCCGCCTCATTTCGCACACGGCGGGCATTCACGACGGCACAACGTATAACACAACGCTGTCTGCGGGCGAAAAGCTGAGCAATATTATGCAGGGGGATTCCTTTGCCGAAAACCCCACGGGCTTTGAATATTCCAACCTCGGCGCGGGCATTGTGGCCTGCGTGCTGGAGGGCATGCTGCAAAAGGGCTTTGAGGAGATCATGCAGGAGACGGTATTTACGCCGCTGAAGGTGCGCGCGACCTTCCTGCCGCAGCGCGTGGAGGGCGAGCTGGCCGACGCCTGGCGTATTCTGCCGCCGAGCAAGCAGGCGAACTTTGACGCAGCGGCCCGCCGCGCGCAGGATATGCCTGCGCTCACGGTTGATACCGAGCATCATTATCGCTGGTCGCAGGGGAATCTGTGCATTTCGGCCGTCGATCTGGCGAAGATCGGTATCGAACTGATGAAGG
Source organism: Clostridia bacterium (assembly GCA_045632965.1). GTDB lineage: Bacteria > Bacillota > Clostridia > Christensenellales > Aristaeellaceae > SFMI01. The sequence continues at coordinate 5,721 of JAZQXQ010000069.1, read as the reverse complement.
AGCGCTACGCGCCGCTGCGCAAAACAGTTGCGCCTTTTGGCGCACGGGCGTATAATCTGAGCATGGGCCTTGGCACGTTTATCGTGGAGGATCGTGAGATCTGTCCGCAGAAGCTGTACGGGCATCAGGGCCTGGCTTACGGCGCGGTGCACGGGCTGTTTTACGATCCCGCCGCGCAAACGGGCATGGTGGTTTTGACCAGCGGCTGCAGCGAGGCGCGTGACGGCGTGCTGGCGGACATCAACAAAGCGATCATGAAAAAGGTGTTCAAATGAACGAGAAGATTATTGAGATCAAAAAGATCAAGGGCTTGGCGATTGTGCAGTTGGAAAACGGCGAAAAGCTCCGCGTGCCGGGCGCGCTTTTGCGCGAGCGCCCCGTCAAGGTGGGCGAGAGCGTGGAGCCTGTTTTGTACCGCGAGTACATCGCCCGCCGCGGGTATCCGCATGCCATTGACCGCGCGGTGAAGCTGCTGGCTATGCGCGATCACAGCGAGGGCGAACTGCGCGACAAGCTCTATCAGGCGGGCTATCCCGACAGCGTGATTGACCGCGTGCTGGAAAAGCTTGCGGACATGGAGCTGGTGGACGACGTGGCCTTTGCCGAGCGCTGGACGGAGAGCCGCGCGCATCGTCACGGCCGCAGGCGCATTGAGCAGGAATTGACCCGCAAGGGCGTTGACCGCGAGGTGGCGCGGCATGCGGTGGGGCAGCTGAGCGATGAGGATCAGCTGACGGACGCCATCCGTCTGGTGGGCAAGTTCCTGTCGCGCACGCACGGGGATATGGATCGATCGTTGTATCAGCGCACGCTCAGCATGCTGGCGCGTCACGGGTATGATGCGGATATTGCCAGGAAGGCGCTGATGAGCATTGCCCGGGGCGCGGACGAGGAAGAGTGACGCGGGGACGAGGGGAGAGGAGGACGTTACTTTCTCGGAGCCCAAGAAAGTAACAAAGAAGGCGGCGTTTGTTTGGAAGGCGGCCGCATCCTTGCTCCGGCAGTCTTATCGAAAAAGTGTTTGGAAATCGGATGTGAAAGCAAGCTTTCCCACCGTTTCCAAGCCCTTTTTCTGCGTGCTTCGCACGCTCGCAGAGCTTCGCTCTGCGGACTGCCGCTTTGTTGACTTGCGCGCCCGGCGTACATTCCCCGCGGGCACTACGCGATGCAGGCCGATCACGCTTGCGTGATCGTACCCGCGAAGCGGGTAGAAAAAGAGCGCGGAAATCAGCGGATCGAGCTTGCTCGAATCCGTGAGTTCCGTGTTCTTTTTCGTATAGCCTGCTGCAACATTTACGTCAACAAAACTGCTTTTCGGGTGGGTTTTAGGGAGGAGCTTTGGGCTCCAAAGCTGCCTCCCTAACGTTTCTTCTTTTACTTGCTCTCATTGCAAAATTGCCTTATAATAAACTCATCACCCCAAAAGGAGACATACCATGCAGGAAAAATATACGGCTTTGCAAAAGCAGATTGAAAATTGGCTGAATGAACACAAGGACGAATTTGTGACCGAGCTGCAGGGTTTTGCGCGCATTCCCTCTGTCAGCCGCGCGGATCTTGCCGCACCCGGCGCGCCCTTTGGCCCCGATTGCCGCAAGGTGCTGGATTATGCGCTCACGCGCGCGGTGCATTACGGCTTTGCCGGCAGGGATCTCAATGGCTGCGCGGCGGAAATCACCTATGGCGACGGCGAAAATGCCATCGGCGTGGTGGCGCATCTGGATGTGGTGCCCGTGGGCGACGGCTGGAAATACCCCGTCTTTGGCGCGACGTACTTGCCGGAATATGACATGATGGTCGGCCGCGGCGTGAGCGATAACAAGAGCGCTGCTGTGATGACGCTGTTTGCCATGCGCATGCTGCGCGAGTTTGGCTGGCCCATGAAGCACGGCGTGAAGCTGCTGTGCGGCATGAGCGAGGAAACGGGCATGCAGGATATGCAGTTGCTTCTGGAGGATGGCTATCAGTTCCCGAAGCTCTCTTTGGTGCCGGATTCCGTTTTCCCCGTGAACTTCGCGCAAAAGGGCTCGGTGGACGCCGATTTCTCCTGCGAATGCACGGGAAATTTGATGCAGTTTGACGCCGGCAGCGTGCGCAATGTCATCCCCGATTACGCCGTGTGCACGGTGGCCGCGGACAGCGCAACGGTGAAAACTGCGTTGGCGAAGCTGCCTCAGGAAGATACCTGCATGCTGACGGTGACCGCGGTGGACGGCGGTACGAAGATCGAAGCCGCCGGCCGCTCGGGTCACGCCGCGCGTCCTGACAATAGCGATAACGCCATCCAGCGCCTGTGCAAAGCGCTGACGGATGCGGGCATTCTTACCGGCAGCAGCCAAAAGGCGATTGCCGAACTGAACAACCTCACCGCCGACAGCTTCGGCGAAAGCGAAGGCGTGCAGTTTGAGGACGAGGTATCGGGCAAGACCACGCTGGTGTACGGCGTGGCGCACATGCGGGACGGCAGATTGCACGTGTGCGCCGACAGCCGCTACGCCATCAGCCAGGACGGCGAAAAGCTGGTGGAAAGCCTGCGCAGGGATTGGGAAAAGCGCGGCTTTACGGTGGACAGCATGGACTTTACGCGCCCCTTCTATATCCCCAAGGACGATCCGCGCGTGACCGCCCTGCAGGAAATTTATCATGAAATCACCGGCCGCGAGGATGCGCCCTACACCATGGGCGGCGGCACGTATTCGCGCGTGGTGCCCGGCGCCGTAACCTTCGGCCCCAGCATCATGGGCGTGGAGCGGGATCTTTCTTTCCTGCCCGAGGGCCACGGCGGCGCGCACGGCCGCGACGAGGTGGTGGCGATGGATGGCATCCGCACGGCCTGCATGATCTATACCCTGGCGCTGGCCGCGCTGGACGAAATTGTGGAATAAAAGCGATAAACGCCGCTCTGCTTTGTTGCAGGGCGGCATTTTTTGCGTTATACTATGAAAAAGAAGATGAATAAGAGCGGGAGGATGTGCGCTTGAAGAAGACCAGCATGGATTTGACGCAGGGGAATATTGCAAAGATGATCCTCACCTTTGCGCTGCCGATCTTTGTCGGGCAGGTATTCCAGAATCTCTATAACAGCGCGGACGCCATCATCGTGGGGCATTTTGTGGGCACCACGGCGCTGGCCTCGGTGAGCTCGTGCACGGATATTTCCTTTTTGCTCACGGGCTTTTTCAGCGGCCTTTCCACGGGCTCGGGCGTATTGTTCTCGCGGCACTTCGGCGCAAAGGATCAAAAGAAACTGCACGATACCATCCACACGGCGGTGCTGTTTTCCATCATCATCGGCTTTGTGATGGCGACGCTGGGCATTCTTTTAACGCCCGTGCTGCTGCATATCGTCGGCTGCCCGGAGGATGTCTATCCCCTGTCCAGCCAGTATCTGCGCATTTATCTCATCGGTGTACTGTTTACCGCCATGTATAACGTGGGCAGCGGTATCCTGCGCGCGGTGGGCGATTCCAAAAGCCCTTTTATTTATCTGGTGATTGCCAGCATTGTCAATGTGGCGCTCAATCTTTTCTTTGTGGTGGTGTGCCACATGGGCGTGATGGGCGTGGCGGTGGCCACGATCATCTCTCAGGGGCTGAGTGTTTTTCTGGTTTTCCGCCAGCTGATGACCACGCGCGATGTGTATCGGCTGAGCCTGAAGGAACTGAAAATCAATAAGGAAATCCTTTTGCAGGTGATGGATCTGGGCCTGCCGGCGGCGCTGCAAAGCTGCATGCTGTCTATTTCCAATCTGTTTGTGCAGCGCTATGTCAACGCCTTTGGCTCGCTGGCGATGGCGGGCGTGGGCGCGGCGAAGAAGATTGATAAGTTCGTGGGACTCATCGGCTTGTCGCTGGGACAGGCGTCGGCCACCTTTGTCAGCCAGAATCTGGGCGCCAGGCGCAGCGACCGCGCCTTCAAGGGCATCCGCACCTGCCTTGTGATGGCTTTTATCTCGGTGGCGGTGCTGGGTATTCCCGTGTATTATAACGCCGGGTTCTTTGTCAATCTTTTCACCACCGATGCGGCGGCGGCTGCCTTTGGCGTGGCGATGGTGCATGTGATGATGCCCTGCTATTTCGTGCAGTCCGTCAATCAGGTGATGAGCAACGCCGTGCGCGGGTTTGGCAAATCGCGCATGGTGATGCTTTGCTCGCTCACGGGCATGATTGGTATCAGGCAGCTGTACCTGGCGATCAGCACGCATTTTTCCAACGATATCCGCTTTATCTACGCGGGCTATCCCATCGGCTGGTTCTTCTCGGCGCTGTTTGTGACGATTTACTACTTTGTTGTCATTCATCCCATGAAAAAGACGCTTGTTTCGCAGGCATAAGGAGGCAGTTATGGAAAAGGTAATTATGGTTCTGGTAGACGGTATGCGCCCGGACGGCATGCTGGGCTGCGGTCATCCCTTTGTGAAGGAGCTTTTGGAAAACTCCACGCACGATCTCGCTGCGCGCACGGTGTATCCGTCCATCACGCTGCCGTGCCACATGTCGCTGTTCCACGGCGTGGATCCCAACCGTCACGGGATTCTCAGCAATACCTATGTGCCGCAGGTACGGCCGGTGGTGGGCTTGATGGATCAATTGAATCAGTTTGGCAAAAAGTGCGCGTCCTTCATTACGTGGGAAAACCTGCGCGATCTGAGCCGGCCCGATCATCTGCACACCTGTCTGTGCATGAATCTGCACAAGATGGATGATACCGACCGCAAGATCACCGATAAGGCGATTGACTATATCAAAGAGGAAGAGCCCGATTTCCTTTTCCTGTATCTGGGTGATACGGATGAAGAGGGCGGCCACGACGTGGGCTGGATGAGCGAAACCTATATGCAGGTGGTAAACCGCGCGATGGGCTGCATCGAAAAGGTATACCGCAATCTGCCGGAGGGCTACACGCTGATCGTATTGGCGGATCACGGCGGCCACGACCGCAGCCACGGCACGGACATGAAGGAAGATATGACGATCCCCGTATGCCTGTGCGGCCCGAAATTTGAAAAGGGCAAGGAGATTGCGGGCACGTCCATTCTCGATATCGCGCCGACGGTGGCCAGGCTGCTGGAGGTGCCCAGGGTGAAGGAATGGGAAGGAAAGGAACTGGTGTAAGGGGACAGAATGCAAGAGCTGTTTGAATTGGTCATGGAGTCTGCACCGGCAGCGCTGGGCTTTTTTGCGGTTGCGCTGGTGATTGCTTTGGTGCTGCGGGCAGTGCTGAAGAAAAGATTTTCAATCCTGTGGACGGTGATAGGCTGCGCGTATCTGGGATTTTTGCTGGCGGGTACGCTGCGTCCGGAAAGCGTGCAGGAACTGTTTGTGTGGGAAAAACCGTGGCAATGGGGTATAGATTTTCAGCTGGATCTGAGCGAAGGCGTTTCTTCGCTGCACGGTTTGTTCAATATTGCTCTGTTTGTGCCTTGGGGTGTGATTGGCATGATAATGGGCAAAAAATTGATAGTTGCTCTTCCTTGTGTGCTGACTTGTGCTCTGATGACTGTTTTTATTGAAAAATATCAATTGTTTCATAGACGATCCTTTGATGCGGGAGATATTGTGACCAATTTACTGGGCTGCGTGGCGGGCATTGTGATGATGCTTCCGGCGGTAATCTATTGGCAGACAAAGAAAAGCGCGGCAGAATGATGCCGTGCTTTTTGCGTGTTGTGGGGATAACGCCGTCTACGGACGGCTACACCTCATCCGGCATCCTGCGGAT
>JAZQXQ010000068.1:0-5985 GCA_045632965.1 Clostridia bacterium | reverse complement strand
GTACGACCGATGCGGTGAGTGTAGTATTCATTTTCCTGCGGCAGATCGTAATTGATGACGGCCTCTACATCGTCCACGTCAATGCCGCGGGCAGCGACGTCCGTGCAGATGAGGTAGGGGAACTTGCCGCGGCGGAAATCTTCCAGCGTGCGGTTGCGCTTGCCCTGGGGGATATCGCCGTGAATGCACTGGGCTTCGTAGCCCTTCTTTTGCAGGTGATCGCACAATCTCTGCGTCATCGACTTGGTGTTGGCAAAGATCATCACGCGGCGGTATTCGTCGGCGTCGAGCAGATACTGCAATCTTTCTTCTTTGTTCTGGCGGTCGGCCTCAACGACATACTGGGTGATCTTGGGCTTGTTTTCATCCACGGCGGCGATGGTGATTTCCACGGGCTCGTACTGGAATTTCCAGCTCATGGTCATCACATCGTTGTTGGTGGTGGCGGGGAACATCACCAGCTGACGGTCGCGGGGCGTGGCTTCGATGATCTTGGTCACATCCTTGACAAAGCCCATTTTGAGCATTTCGTCGGCTTCGTCCAGCACCATCGTGTGGATGCGGCGGATATCCGCCAGACCGCGCTTCATCATATCCAGCAGTCGGCCGGGGGTGGCCACGACGATCTGCGGCTTGCGCTTTAATTGCTGAATCTGCTTGGGGATGGGCTGGCCGCCGTAGAGCGTGGCGATGCGCGCGCCGGGGATGAAACGGGCGAGCGCCGTCAGTTCGTCGGCAATCTGCACGGCCAGCTCGCGCGTGGGGGCGAGCACCAGCTCCTGAATATCAGTATCGTTGAGCTGCAGGTATTCCAGCATCGGGATGCCGAAAGCGCACGTTTTGCCTGTGCCTGTGGGCGCAAGGGCGATGATATCATGCCCCTCCATCATCACGGGGATGGTTTCCTGCTGCACGGGGGTCATGAATTTGAAGCCCATCTTATCGATGGCTTTGAGCACTTCGCTGGAAATATCCAGGGAAGAGAAGGGTTGTTGAGTGGTTTCTGACACGGAATTAGCCTTTCTTGATCAAGATATATTTTTACTGTGCGGGGGCTTCAATGAGCCCGCGCATGATGGAAAGCTCGTAAATACCCTCAACCATGCCGTCGGCCAGCTGCTGCTGGTAACGGGGCGAGGCGGACATGAGCAGATCCTCTTTGTGATTGGACATATAGCCCATTTCAACCAGGAAGGAGGGCATTTTGGACCAGTTGTTGCCCACATAGGTATTGCTCAGCGTACATTTGCCTTTGCTTTGGCCGGTGGCTTTCTGCATGGCATACAGCAGCGTGTTGCCCATATTGCGGTAGGTATCCTCATCGGCCACTTCCATGGCGTAGGAGGACTGATAGGGGCAGTAAATGGCGATGCCCTGTACGGAGCTGTCGTCGCGGTTGTTGCAGTGCAGGCGAAGAACGAAATCCGCACCCGCGTTATTGGGGATGTCGGCGCGCTCAAGCATGCCGACAAAGGTTTCCTGCACGTCGCGGGTCATGATGACGGTAGCGCCCTCCTGAAGCAGCGCGTTGCGCAGCAGCAGGCCGATCTCCAGCACCACGATGGATTCGCGGCGGTTGGTGGCCGTGCCGCGGGCCATGCCCACGGTGGTGGAAACCGTCTTTTTGAAATTGGGCGCCAGGCGCACGGTTTCTTCCTGGGTTTTTTCTTGATGGCCGGGGTCAATGCAGACGGTCACGCCCTTGAGACGGCCCTCGGCGGCCTGCTCCGCAATGGGCAGCGGCTCGTAATGGGAAACGAAGGTGTCTTTGAACAATTCGTGATTGCTGTTGACGGTGAGGATGGAGACAGTGACGTTATCGTAAGGGAAGGAAAGCGGCAGATCGACATGGCCTTCATAGCTGAAATTTTCGCCGGCATAGAGGTGGATCACATGCGTTTCCTGGGCGCTCTTGGCGCGCAGAAAGACTTCGGCGCGGCCGGGCACATTGAAGGAATAGTCAAAGCCGCCCTTCACCATGTTGATGACGACGTCGCGCGCGGTGGCGGCGGCGCGCACCGATTCATCCTGGGCGACATAGGGATTGTCGGTCAGCGTTACTTCTACTGTTTCGCCGGTATAGCGGTACACGCGCTTGCCGTTGAGGCGCATCACATCGATGGTCAGATCGCTCACTTCATAGCAGTTGGGCAATTGCATGGAGGCGCTGAACTGACCGTTTTCGCTGTACAGAAGCTTTTTGCCCACGTCGTTTTTTGTGGTCACCTGCACATAGGCGTATTCTTCGCCTTCCAGCGAGAAGGAGAAAGTCACGTTCAGCGGGGTGACGGAAACGGTCACGGGCCCGTCTTCCGCCGCTGCATGACAGAGTAGCAGCGTAAGAAGGAGCAAAAGCAGGCAGAAAAAGCGCTTCACGATCGTCAGCCTCATTTCAAAAATAATCAAAACACACCATTTTTTATTATAGCGTGAAGCAAATTGTGCTGTCAAGGTAAAAACGGGAAGATATCATATTAAATTGGCGGATGCCGTTTGGTTGTGTGCGATCGCTTTTGATGGTATAATAGATGCGTCTGTTTATGCCATCCGGAAGGGGAAGGACGAGGAAGACGTTGAAAAAGCATTTTGAAAAAGAGGCTGCAGAAAAATTAAACCGCGTGCAGCCTTATTATGACCGGGAAATGTCCCCGCGCGGGAAGAATATCGTGCGCGGCGTTGTGATTGGCACGGCCGTTGTTTTGATTTTGCTGGGAATCGTAAACGGCGGACTGTGGGATGTGCTGGTCAAGGCCATCAATATCTGCACGGAGTGCATCGGCCTTGGGTAAGGGACTTTCGCAGCGGCGGCTCATCCAGCTGTACGCCGCGCTGCTGTACAACGCCCATGCAAAGGGCTTTATCAAGGGTGAAATCTACACCGGCAATATGAAGGCCGTATGCGTGCCGGGACTTAACTGCTATTCCTGTCCCGGCGCTGTGGGCGCGTGCCCTTTGGGCAGCCTGCAAAATGCCCTTGCGACCAGCGGCAAGCGCGCGCCGTATTATGTATTGGGGATTCTTTTGCTGTTTGGCATCATGCTGGGGCGCACGATCTGCGGTTATCTGTGCCCGATCGGGTTTTTGCAGGAGATGCTGCACAAGATTCCCGCGCCCAAAATCAAAAAAAGCCGCGTGACGCGCGCGCTGTCGTATCTCAAATATGTCATTCTGGCTGTTTTCGTGGTAGTGATTCCGCTGTGGTACGGCTTGAAGGATTATCCTTTGCCGGCGTTTTGCAAATACATTTGCCCGGCGGGTACGCTGCAGGGTGCGGTGGGTCTGCTTGCGCATCCTAATAACGCCGATAAATACAGCATGCTGGGTGCATTGTTTGCCAATAAAATGCTGATTTTGCTTGCCGTTTTGCTGCTGTGCGTATTTATGTACCGCGCATTCTGCCGCTTTTTGTGCCCGCTGGGGGCGATATACGGATTGTTTGCGCGCGTGGCGATCGTGGGCGTGCGGGTGGAAAAGTCTGCCTGCGTGCATTGCGGCAGGTGCGTGCATAACTGCAAAATGGATGTAAAGCGCGTGGGCGATCATGAATGCATTCAGTGCGGCGAGTGCATAAATGACTGCCCGACGAACGCCATTTCGCTCAAGGCAGGAAGAATCACGCTGCGCGAAAGCAAAGGCGCCGCGCCGGAAAAAAAGAAAAAGCACAGGGTATTTTCTCTGATCGTATTGCTGGTGCTTGTGCTGGTGATGGTTGCGGCGAACTGGCCGCAAAAGCAGGCTGCGGATATTGCCATCGGCAGCGAGGTGGGCATGCGCGCACAGGATTTCACCGTGCCCTGCTATGACGGCGGCGTGTATAATTCTGCCGACAATATCGGCAAGGTGCAGGTGATCAATTTCTGGGCCACGTGGTGCGGCCCGTGCGTCAAGGAGCTGCCGTATTTTGATCAGCTGCAGGCGGCGTATCCGGACAAGGTGAGCGTGGTGGCCATCCATGGCGACCTTGTGACGGAGGATGTGCCGTCCTACATTGAAAAGCTTCCGTACACGATCCCCTTTGCGCTGGATGATGCGCAGGTTCTAAAGGGCTTTGGCGGCTCAACGATGCTGCCGCATACTGTGGTACTCAACGAAAACGGCGTGATCGTATACAATCAGGTGGGCTCGCTGACATACGAAGCGCTGGAGGAAATAGTGCTTGCCGGCTTGGAGGAATAACATGAATTACAGAAAAGACAAACACGGAAACGACCTGTCGATCCTTGGCTTTGGCTGCATGCGCTTTCCTGCCAGCCGCGAGGAAACGGAGCGCGAATTGCTTTTTGCCATTGAAAACGGCGTCAATTATTTTGATACCGCCTATATTTATCCCGGCAGCGAAAGCACGCTGGGGGAAATACTGCACAAAAACGGCCTGCGCGAAAAGGTGCACATCGCCACCAAGCTGCCGCATTACCTGATCAGGAGCGTGGCGGGGCTTGACAAAATGTTTGACGAGCAATTAAAGCGCCTGAAGACGGACTATATCGATTATTATCTGATGCACATGCTCTCGGATATCGATACCTGGGAGCGGCTGCGCGCGCTGGGCATTGAACAATGGCTCAGCGACAAGAAAAAGAGTGGGCAGATCCGTCAGGTGGGCTTTTCCTATCACGGCAATACGGAGATGTTCTGCCGCCTGGTGGACGCCTACGACTGGGATATGTGCATGATCCAGTATAATTATCTCGACGAGCATTCGCAGGCGGGCAGGCGCGGACTGCATTACGCGCACGCAAAGGGCCTGCCGGTGATGATCATGGAGCCGCTGCGCGGCGGCAAGCTGGTCAAGAAACTGCCTGCCGAAGCCGGCAGGATATTTGCCGATTATCCTGTCACGCGCACGCCTGCGCAGTGGGCCTTCCGCTGGCTGTGGAGCCAGAAGGAAGTGACCTGCGTGCTTTCCGGCATGAATTCAAGCGAAATGGTGGCGGATAACATCCGTACCGCGTCGACGGTTGAAATCGGCGAGATCGGCGAAAGCGAAGAAAAGATGCTCAGCGAAGTTGTCGCCGCCATCAACAGCAAAATGAAGGTGGGCTGCACGGGCTGCGCCTACTGCATGCCCTGCCCGAAGAATGTGGATATTCCCGGCACCTTTGCCGCCTATAACGCCCGCTATGCGGAAAACAAATTCTGGGCGGTGGTGGAATACATCAAGTGCACGGCGCTGCGCGGAACGTCAACCGCGGCCTCCAACTGCATCGGCTGCGGCAAGTGCGAAAAGCATTGCCCGCAGCACATCAATATCCGCGAAGAATTGAAAAACGCGCAGAAGGAGCTGGAGGGTCCCGCCTACCGCGCGGTGCGCAAGGCCGTGGAAAAATTCAAGGCCTTTTAACGACGTGAGGAAAAAATAAAAGCAATATTTCCGGGAGGAAATGCCGGAAAACTGCTGGGATTGAGTTGAAAAAAACAGCTTCTTCCTGTATAGTATAACGTGATTTGAGTACACCGCGATAGCGAAAGCGAGGGATTTGCATTTCCCGTTTGAGAAGGATTTATATGCTGCGGCTGGCGGGCAGGATGGCGATTCTGCTGCAGGGGGCGTATTTCTATTTTACGGACAGATCGGTCTTTTCGCCGCTGGAAAAGGGCGGCTTCACGGCGCGGTTTACGCCGCTGCATCTGTTGTGGGGCGTATGGATGATCGATATGATCTATCAGATTTTCCCCGCCAAGCGCGATCTGGCGCTGGGATCGAAAAAGGTGTTCAAACAGTATTTTGTGCCCGCTGAGATCAAGCGCAGCGCGGCGCAATTGAAAAAATACGTGCTGACCACCAGCCGCATGGCCGGCAAGATCATGCTGATCTGGGCGGCGCTGATCGCCGTGCTGAGTGCGATGCATCTGGCCGGATGGCTGGGGAGCGTTGAGCTGTTCATGATCTCCGTGCTGTTTTATGTGTGCGATCTGATCTGCGTATTGGTGTGGTGCCCCTACCGCCTACTGCTTAAAAACCGCTGCTGCACCACCTGCCGCATT
>JAZQXQ010000067.1:0-1725 GCA_045632965.1 Clostridia bacterium | reverse complement strand
ACATCGCCAGCTGCTGCTGAAACGGTGTATTGAAGTCGTAGGCTGTATCCATATAGTATTCAAAAGCCTGTGCTGCATCGACTTCATACAACGGAGTGATCGCGCTGTAGGCAACGCATCCCCATGCTCCGTCCGACAGGGGAACCTTCTCGCCGTCAATCATCACAGACGTATCGTAACTGCCGTCCGTATTTCGGTATACGCCTACAGCGCCCGCTTCAACTTGATAGTCGTAGAAGTCAGGATGATTGGAAGTGGCAGCGGACATCGCTGCATGTGCGCCGCCTCCGCTGCCGCCGGTCACCACCAGATACTCCGTGCAGCCCGGCAGATTTCCCAGCAGGATATTGTATTTCACAAAGCGCGCAGCGGCCTTCTGATCCACCAGACAAGAGGGAGCATCGCCAGTGTAGTAGATTTTTCCATCGGCATCCAACGCTGTATCCTGCTTGCCTCGGTTACCACATGCAATGTTGATGTAACCGTTTTTTGCGTAGGCAGTGGATGCAATGGAATTGCTCTGGGAACCATAGCCTGCTGCGCCGGTTGTCATCAGGAGCGGTGCAGTCGTTGCGGTATAAATCTGGCCATTCTCACTGACGATCTGCGCGTTGTAATCAATGACCAGCGCGCCCTTGACCGCTCCGGCAGCATCAGCAGTCATCACGTCTGCAGTGCCATCGCTGTTTATGTCAATGCCAGTCACATATGCGCCGGGAACGCAAACGGATACCCCCTGCTGATCAGGCAATTCCGGATAAGCCACTGCGCTGACCACGGATAATGTCCATGCGTCCGCGCTTTGGCTGTAGGTCCATTCCTGATCCGGATGATTGGCCAAATTCAGAACGAACTCAATGTAGGCCCGTTCGTCTGTTTCAGCTTGTGCAAATGAGAAGCCAGAAAGTAAGATCAGAAGAATCAAAAGAAACTTCTTCATATATCAACACCTCCTTTGGGTTGCGGCAATATTTTAGCAGATTGCTTTCCTTGTTTGGTTGAACAAAGCGTGAAAAGAGTGTGAATTCCGAAACACGACTAAAAAAGCATTTGAAGGACTGTCAAGACAGTCGCTCCCAATGCCTTTCTTTCCGTAAACGGCGAATTGATCAATGAAACAGCACGGAAACCGTTGTTCCCTCCTGCGGCTTGCTTTCCAGCTTCAACTGTGCCTGATGCACCTCTGCCACATGTTTGACGATGGCCAGTCCCAGGCCAGTACCCCCGTCTGATGCGAGTGGCTCTTGTCCACCCGGTAAAAGCGCTCAAACACATGCGCCTGATGCTCCTGCGGGATACCAATGCCGGTGTCCTTCACCGTGCAGCAGATGTGTCCATCCTGCTGTGAAAGCTCAACGGCAACACTTCCGCCTGCGGGCATATACTTGATGGCGTTGTCGATCAGATTATGTAAAGTTCGAGTAAAGAGTATTCGTTTATCCACATGAGGCATTCATTTGGGAATTAGCAATACTGGCAAGCGATGCTTCTGGCTATCCATAAGCCATAACGCCTGTTGGTGGAGTTATCCCCCAATCCCCCAGTACGCATGATGTGATCATGTGGCTACGCACCTAACGGCGCTGGATACAGCAAAAACGCAACGTCGTAGTGGCTTTCCTCCTGCTGCTTTTGTTTTCCAAAATGAAAACATAGATAGGAAAAGGCAGTTGTCAATAGTGGATATATACAGAAATCGTGGAAATTTGAAGAAACAAACCTTTA
>JAZQXQ010000066.1:0-2620 GCA_045632965.1 Clostridia bacterium | reverse complement strand
CCGTCGCGCGCGCCTTCAGGTAGGAGCGCATCACCACATCGCGGCGCTGGAGGGTGTCTTCGGTGTTGGGGTTGGTCCAGTAGTTGGGGCGGGTGATCATGATGAAGGGCACGGTGGGATTCTTTTTGCGGATGGTTTCGTAAATGCGGTGGTGCGTTTCTTCCAGATATTCGGGCGAAGGCGCGTTGTGATCGTAATCGCATACGAACACGCTCATGGGCAGCTCCGCCATGTATTCATTGAGCGGCTGTTCGCCCTTGGCATTGCCCGAGAAGCCGAGGTTGAGGTAGTCCATATCCAGCATGCGGGCGACGTAATTTTCGTAGATATAGCCCGGACGGCTGGCGGCGGTGCCGTGCACGATGGAGGAGCCGTAGAAAATGATGGGGTCAAGATCGCGGTATTTTTTGCCGGGGGCCAGCTGTGCTTCGGGGGCAAGGCCTACTTCCAGCGTTTCCACCACGGAGTGCACGGGGAAATTGATGGTATAGGAATGCATGCCCGGGCGATTTTTCATCTGAATGATTTGCTCGTAGCTGTCCGTCATATCGTAGGGCATGCGGAATTCCTTCACATAGCGGCTGCCGAATTCGTCATCGAGATACAGATCAAAGCCCGCGGTGGATACCAGGGGCAGATGCGAAGAACGGCCGACCACGCGGAATTTGGCGCGGATGGCGATAAAAGCGGAATCCGTGGCGAAACGCACACGTCCGCCCGCACTTTCCTGACTGAGCTTTTCGATGGCGGGGCTGCTGGCGGCAGCCACATCCATGGGCAGGCGATGGAACCATTCCTCGGTGGTGGGATTATACAGACCGTAGATATCAAAGGGCGCTTTGCGTACATCGTGCCAGGTGACGGGCACATCGCCGATGGTGGTATTGACGATCATATTTTTATCGAGATTGACAAAGTTTTCCATGATGAGCGCTCCTGTTCTTGTATTTTGATAGGTTTATTTTACAACGGTGCGGGGGAATGTGCAAGATAGTTTTATGCCGGTGATAAACCAAAAGTATCCTTTTCTTTTTGAACCGAAGCGCGTATAATAAACATAGCACTCCCCGGGAGGAAATACCGATGTACGATTATATTGTTAAAAACGGGCTGGTCATTGACGGCAGCGGCAGGAATGGCTATCGCGCCGATGTGGCGATCAAAGATGGCAGGATTGCCCGCGTGGCGGAAAATATCACGGATGACGGCAAGGTGATAGACGCGAGCGGCCTTGTGGTCACGCCGGGGTTTATTGATTCGCATTCGCATTCGGACGGCGCGATGCTGCTTTGGCCCGATCAGGTGGAAAAGATTGAGCAGGGCATTACGCTGTCCATCGGCGGGCAGTGCGGCGCAACGGCGGCGCCGCTGGATAAAAACGTGACGGCGGAAAAGGCCAAAATGATCGGCGATTACGGCAAGGAAACCGAAGTGTACCGCACGATGGGTACGCTGCTTGACATTGCCAAGGACGTGCCGCAGGGATCGAATCTGATGACCTTTGTGGGGCATCGCGCGCTGCGCAAGGCGGCAATGGGCCTTGAAAACCGCGCGCCGACCGAAACGGAACTGCAGAAAATGCAGGAACTGCTGGCGGAAGCGATGGCGCATGGGGCGATTGGCGTATCCTTTGGTTTGATTTATGCGCCCAGCTGCTATGCGATGACGGATGAGCTGATCGCGCTGGCGAAGACGGCGAAAGCGTACGGCGGCATGGTGGCGGCGCATATCCGCAACGAGCGCGATCAGGTGATCGAAGCGGTGGCGGAGTTTATTGAAATCCTGCGAAAGGCTAACGTGCGCGGCGTGTTGTCGCATCATAAGGCGGCGGGCAAAAATAACTGGGGAAAGACCGCCGACACGCTGAAAATGATCGATGACGCCATCAAAGAGGGCATCGATATTTATCTGGATGTGTATCCCTACACGGCTTCCAGTACGTCGCTTTCGGCCTCGCTGATTCCCAAAGAACTGCACGCCCGCGGCGTGGAAGGGCTGAAGGAATACCTGAATGATCCCAAGGTGCGCAGCGAAATCCGTGCGCTGAATATGAAAAAATGGGGCGGTGACCTGAGCTGGATTCTCATCAGCAAGTGCGCGGGCTATCCCGAATATGTGGGCAAAAGGATGGATGAGATTGCGCTGCTTCGTGGGCAGGATGCATACAACGCAGCCTTTGATATCATCCGTGACAGCGATAATGCCGTCAATGCGAGCTTTTTTACCATGTGCGAGGAGGACGTCAAGCGCGTGATACGGCATCCGCGCGCGATGATCTGCACGGATGCCTCTGTTGCCTGTGGGAACAAGGCGTATCATCCGCGCCTGCGCGGCACCTTCCCGCGCGCGCTGGGCAAGTATGTGCGCGAGGAAAAGGCAGTGCCGCTTGAGGAGATGATCCGCAAGATGACAAGCCTGCCGGCGATGGTGTATGACATCAAAGGCAAGGGGCTGATCAGTGAGGGCTACGACGCCGATCTGTGTATTTTCGATGCGGAGAGAATCATTGACTGCGCGGATTACGCTGCCTGCCATCAGCGCGCCGAGGGACTGAATTATGTGCTGGCGGCGGGCGAAATTGTGGTGGAAAACGCCGTATACAACGGCAAGCGCAAAGGCA
>JAZQXQ010000065.1:0-2889 GCA_045632965.1 Clostridia bacterium | reverse complement strand
GACCACGATCGACACCCTGACCGCCGATAAAACCGCTCTGCAGACCAGCATTGATACCCTCACCGCTGAAAAGACCGCTCTGCAGACCAGCGTTGATACCCTCACTGCTGAAAACACCGTGATGGGCCTCGTCGTTGTCTCCCTGGAAACGGAAAAGACGGCGCTCACCGACAAGCTGACCGCCATCGCCACCTTCGCCGACGAAAAGCTCGCCGCCCTGCCGCTGATCATGGCGGAGGAGAATACCGAAGCCATCTGGACGATGCTGGAAGATCTGGTAGAGCTGGCCAAGTAAAAGAACGCACAACAAAAGCGCCGTGCAGTTTAAGCCGCACGGCGCTTTTTTGTATGCAATATTCAGTCGATCAGCTGCCCCATAGCCTCCGTCACGCAGGCGATTTCCTGCACAGCGGTTTGGTAGGCCGCGCAATTATCCTGCCTTGCGGCGCACTGCTCCGTCAGCTCCCGCGCATATCTTTGCGCATCCGCCGCCAGCAGCTTCATCGATTGCCTCTCCTCCCGCGAAATCCGGCAGCTGAACGCTTTCGTCTGCGCCGTTTCCACCGCGCCCAGCGCCTTATGCGCAAGCAGCAGCACGGCGTCCGTTTCTTCCTCGCCAAGCAAGGCGCTGTTTTCGCTCAGGCGCATAAAGGCCTGCGCATGGCGCGCCGCATACTCAAACTGCGCAGCTGCCCGCAGAAGCGCCGCAATACGCACGCTGTCGCGCTCATTGCTTGTTTTTCCCTGCACAAGCAAAAGCCCCTGGGCAATCTCCTTCGCCGCTTCGGCGATCGCTTCGCCTTCCGAGATGCTTTCCGTGCCCTGCCAGCAGCCGATGGCCTGCTGCAAAATCGCCTGCGCCGCCTCGCCAAGCTGCCGCACTTCCTTTTCCAGCTGGTAAAGCGCGATAAACGGCACGCTCAGCTGACGCTCGTCATAATGCTTCAGCCGTCCGTTTTTCACTTTGCCGTGCGCAAAAATGCGGCTGAGGAGCAACAGCACAGGCGAAAGAACCAGCCATACCGCCGCGCCGCCGACATTCAAAATGACATGCGTGAGCGCCAGTTTAAGATTAACCTGCACACCCATCCCCTGCACAAAATCGACGACCGGCAAATAATGCATCGCAGCCATTGCCAGCGCCGCCGTCAAAAGATTGAACAGCACATGCACCGCCGCCGTGCGCCGGGCCGGTACATTGGCCCCGGCAGCGGCAATCACCGCCGTGATGCAGGTGCCGATGTTCATGCCCAGCAGCGCATACAGCGCCGTATCCAGCGGCAATATCCCCTGCATGCAAAGCGCCTGCAGGATGCCGATAGCCGCCGCCGAGGACTGCAGCATAGCAGCCACACCCGCGCCCAGCAAAATGGAAAGCCCGGGATAGTCCATGCCCATCGTCAGGTATGTCACGCCCTGCCAATCCTTGAGGATCGCCATGCTCTCCGTCATCAGCTGCAAGCCAAAGAGCATCACGCCTGCGCTCATAAGCAGCTGACCCGCCTGGCGGATTCTGTCGCGGCGGGAAATCACAACAAGCACAAGCCCCGCCGCCGCTGCCATCATGCTCCACTGCGTATTCAGGCACAAAAGCAGCCCAGTCGCTGTGCTGCCGATGTTCGCGCCCAGGATTACGCCCAGCGCGCAGCCCGCCGTCATAACGCCGGCATGCACAAGGCCCACCGTCGCCGCCGTCACGCCCGAGGAGGATTGCAAAATCCCCGTCGCAACCGTGCCGGCAAACAGCCCCGTCACGCGGTTTTTCGTCATTGCAGGCATAAGAATGCGCAGCATCCGGCCGAAAACGCGCTCCAGCTTATTCACCATCAGCTGCAAGCCAAAGAGGAATAGGCCTATCCCGCCCACCAGCGCCACGATGTCATGTATCTTCACGATTGAGCCTCCTTTGCGAACTCAGGGGATGAAAGCGGTCATACGCCCTTCGCTCCCTGTCTTTTCTTTCGCCTTCAAAGCGCTGATCCCAAATGGGCTTATCCGTACACACCCACATGCAGGAAACCAGCTGCTTGTCAAATTCCGTCACAATGGCCTGATAGGCCTTTTGCTGCTCCCGGTCCGCCAGCGCATGCGGACGCAGCATCACTTCAAAAATCATCGTCGCAGCCGCCCTTGCGCCATGCAGGGCAAAAAGCGCTTCCACGCGCCGGCGCAATACGCCGAGCTTCTCCTCCCGGACGCTGCCCGTCACCTTTTCGCATTTGGCGCGCAGCCGCCGTCCGACAGCTTTCGCTCCGCGCCTGGCATAGCCCGCCAGCCGCTGCGTAATGACATCGGGCAAAAGCGTGTGCAGCACGGATGAAAAAATCTCTTCGCTTTCACTCTCGGGCAATGCGCACAGTATGTCCGTCAGCGCAATGCCAAACAGCAGCGCTTCCTCCGTGCTGCGGATACTGTTGCACAGCTGCAGCGTATCCGCCATGATTTTTTCGTCCGCCCGCGGCCCGTAGCAGGCACGGCGGAAAGCCTGCGTCACCGGCAGCACGCGGCACATGCCGATGTGCATACGCCCGCCAAGGCGCGCCACCGCGTCATCGGCATTGATGATATTGACCACCGGATAATCTGCCGCCAATTGTACGCAGCGCTCCGCTGCCACGCTGGGCGAAGCAAAGCCGACGCCCTGCACATATTCTGCGGGAACTCCCCGGTTCAGCAGACGATACACATAAATCTGCGTCAGCGCCGCGCCCTGGCTATGGCCGGTAACAAACAGCGAATATCTGCCGCTGCCGTGCAGCATCTGCTGCAGAATATCCTCAAGCGACAGCGTCGCCGTGCCCGTTTCCCGCGCAATGCCGGGAAACAGAATGCGCGCGGCATTTTCTTCAAACAGCTTTGTCAATTGCAAAAAGCCCGCATGAAAACCTT
>JAZQXQ010000064.1:0-2025 GCA_045632965.1 Clostridia bacterium | reverse complement strand
GGGCTCCAAAGCTGCCTCCCAACGTCCATCCATTACTTTTCTGCCATAAATTTCCGCATGTGCTGCAGCGCATTTTTCTCCAGCCTCGACACCTGCGCCTGCGATATGCCAATCTCGCCGGCCACCTCCATCTGCGTCCTGCCCTCAAAAAACCGCAGGCGCAGTATCTTCTGCTCACGCGCGTTCAGCCGTTTGAGCGCCTCGCTGACGGCCAGATTTTCCAGCCACTGCGTATCCACATGCTTGTCGTCGCGCACCTGATCGATGATATAAATGGCGTCGCCGCCGTCGTTGTAAATGGGTTCAAAGAGCGATACCGGATCCTGAATCGCCTCCATGGCGAAGACGACATCGCTCTCGGGCAGCGACAACGCCTGCGCAATCTCCGCCACCGTGGGCTCGCGGCCCAATTTCGCCACCAGCTGATCGCGTGCCTGCAGCGCCTTGTAGGCGGCGTCGCGCAGGCTGCGGGAAACGCGGATGGGATTGTTATCGCGCAAGTACCGGCGAATCTCGCCGATAATCATGGGCACCGCGTAGGTGGAAAAGCGCACATTCTGCGTCACGTCAAAGTTATCCAGCGCCTTGATCAGCCCGATGCAGCCCACCTGAAACAGATCGTCCGCGTTCTCGCCGCGGTTGCTGAAGCGCTGCACCACGCTGAGTACCAGCCGCAAGTTTCCCTGAATAAATTCCTCGCGGGCCTTCCGGTCGCCGCCGTGCACCAGCGGAAAAAGCTCGCGCATGCGTTCATTGGTAAGAACGGGCAGCGTAGAGGTATCCACGCCGCAGATTTCCACTTTGTTGTTCGCCATACCTAAGGCACCTCCGATGAGTTCAGTATGGCTTTTCCCGCTGCGCCTTATACGCGGCAGAACAACTTTTGCACAGGATGTATAGAGAATGTATACAGTATCAGCTGCTCAGGCGCGTCAGTTCCACATTCAGCCTTGACAGGATGCGCTTTTCGAGCCGCGAGATATAGCTTTGCGATATTCCCAGCGCATCGGCCACTTCCTTTTGCGTCATTTCCGCCTGACCGCCCAGGCCGAAGCGCAATTGCATGATGGTCATTTCGCGCTCGGGCAATTTTTCCAGCGCGAGCCGCAGTAATTGCTTTTCCACCTTATCGTCCATGCGCCGGTACACCAGATCGCTCTCCGTGCCCAAAACGTCGCTGAGCAAAAGCTCGTTGCCGTCCCAGTCCGTGCGCAGCGGCTCGTCAAGTGAAATCTCATGCCGCATGCGCGCGGTATGGCGCAGATGCATGAGCATTTCGTTTTCGATGCAGCGCGAGGCATAGGTGGCCAGCTTGTTTTTCTTTTCGGGATCAAAGGTATTGACAGCCTTGATCAGACCGATCGTGCCGATGGAAATGAGATCTTCCAGCCCAACGCCCGAGGACTCAAACTTGCGCGCGATAAACACCACCAGACGGAGATTGCGCTCAATCAGCACGGCGCGCACCGAGCCGTCCTCATCCTCTTTCAGTCGTGACAAGAGCGCAATTTCTTCCTCGCGCGTGAGCGGCTGCGGCAGGGGATCCGCGCCGCCGATGTAATACAGCCCCTCGCCGCACAGCCGGGCCCACAGGCCGCACAAGCGGGTGCGAATATCCATTTTCTGCATGAAAAAGCCTCCTTTGGTTTATGCTTCGATGGTTAAAGGCAGGATTGCGCTGTCGCCGCCCAGCGCGCCGGATACCGCCACCACAGCATCCGCCGCGCGCCACACGCGCTCCCGGCGGATGAACAGCGCCCGCGGGCGAAAGCACATCAGCAGCCGGCTGCCATTGGCGGTATGCACGGACAACAGGCGAAAGCCGCGCGGCAGCGTTTCAAAGCGCTCTGTATCCACCCCAGGCGGCAGATAGGGCTGCACGACCGCAAAGGGCACGACGACCACCGGCAGCGCGGTAACGGGATCGCGCAGAAGATTGCCGCTGTCAAAGACCCCGCACAGCGACACGCCGCCCGTATCAAACAGCAGCCGTACCTCTGCGCGTTCGCCTGCATGCGAGCGCGC